>DASZRZ010000347.1:0-3493 GCA_035548935.1 Terriglobales bacterium | reverse complement strand
AGGGGACGGAACATGGCAATGCGTTTTCTGCAACCAGCGAAGCTGACCTGACAACCCATGGAAGGTAGTTGACGCCACCTGCCGCATAAAGACTGTCGAATCCTCTAAGCCTGAAAACACTGTAGCCCCAGTTGTGCGGCTTGTGAAATCGATTGTTTCTATTCTTCCCATAAGAGTTCTCCATAGATGGGTGGCGACTCAAAGACGGCTGGCGACTCAAGATGGGTGGCAACTCTCACGCAAAGACGTCTGGCAACCTGTATTGCGGCAACAATGGCTGAATCAAATGAATTTCCGGACATCTGCCGGTTCGGGCGCGACATCTAGATACAAGGGAGGAAATATGACGACGCGACAAAAATTTCTGAGACCTGAATTTCTGAAACCTGGATTTTTGAAACAACGATTTCTGAATCGGAGAATCCTGAATGCTGCAATCCTGAATCTGGTGGCCGTCGCGCTGCTGGTCTCCGCGCTACCGGCCGCAGCACAGAATTCCACCAATCGCACGCTGCCAGCGGGAACGCAAATCAAGGTTCGCGCCGATGAGTCGATCAAGGCTACGAGCGCAAACACGAATCAAACTTACCCGGCTACGGTCAGCGCCGATGTGTCCAACGAGTCCGGCACAGTGCTGATTCCATCTGGCTCCCAGGCGAGCCTGGCGGTGGTGCCGGGAGAAAAACAGGATGAGGTGATGCTCGACCTGCGGTCGGTCACTGTCGCGGGCCGCAGTTACTCCATCAGCGCCCCCAACGCGGCGGTTGCCACGGGGAAAGACGGACTGGGAGCCAACAAGCGGACCGGAAAATACGTGGGCGGCGGAGCGCTGGCCGGAACCCTGATTGGCGCCATCGCGGGCGGCGGCAAGGGAGCCGCAATCGGCGCACTCGCAGGCGGAGCTGCCGGAGCAGGCGCACAGGTGCTGACCAGGGGCAAAGGAGTGGATGTTCCGGCTGAGACGGAACTCACCTTCCGCATCGACCAGCCGATCCGGCTGCGGTCGTCGTCAGTCAATGGCACCCCCCGGGCCAAGTTGCCGCCTGCGGAGTAGCTGCGAAACCTTAATTAATAAGAGCAAAAGCCTGGAAGCAAAGCGATGGAGCGTGCTTCCTGGCTTTTTATTGTTTGCCCTGCATTATTTAGTGCGCTTACTGTTTGTCTTTGCCGGGATCGTCCTGCTTGTCTGTCTTGTCCGGTGCTCCATCGGGTGCGGCGGTGCCAGTGGAAGTAGCAGTTTTATCGGTTACGGGACTCCACGCGCTGCGGTGAATCTTCCAGTTGCCGGAGGGATCGCGTTTTAACACCCGTAGGGCTTTGAAGTGGTATTCCATCTCGTCTTTGCCAACCGCGGGCTTGAATCTTTCGCTGATAAAGCCCCATTCGTAGGCGTAGTCGCCGAGTTCATATACCTCCCGCCAGTCCTGTGTGTATCCCACAACGTCGTATTGAGCCACCTGCTGGGCGGCGGCCTGCATGAATTTGATATTGGCATCGCGTCCCACGATGGGCGCACCCTCGGGGGGCAGGAGGACGACATCCTCAGTCCACAGCGCAGTCATTGCCGGAATATCGAGCGCAATGCTGGCCTGAATTTCTTTCTGATGAAGCTGCTCAATCCCCTGCCGGTCCTGTGGGGGTGGTGGTGTGCGCGTTTTCTGTTGTGCGTGAGCGGCCAGCGCGTACACGAGAATAGCCAGCAGATGGAGGGTGATTTTCTTTCCGATGCAATTGGGCATTTGTTGCTCCTGTCCCGGGTTCAGGCCGCCAGGGTCAAGTCCACTGGATTGAGCATATAAGAAACGGGATTGCGCGAGGCAAGCCCCGGCTGCAAATCATTACCGTGCCTAAGACCAAGGTGTCTGTTACCATTGTGGGTTTTCAGCCCAAGACCAAAATAAGGATAAAGACTCCATCTGATGGCCACCAGAAAAACGCGCGCCAATTCGAACGAAGTTAGCTCCCGCCGCGAGGGAAGAGCAATGGATGTATCCACCGATCAATCCGCAATCACGATCAGCCCGGCAAAAGGGAAGCTGGGAGTCATGATTCCAGGGTGCGGGGCTGTCGCCACGACATTTGTTGCCGGGGTGGAGGCGGTGCGCAAGGGGCTGGCAAAGCCCATTGGTTCGCTGACCCAGATGGGAACCATCCGGCTGGGCAAGCGTACCGACGGCCGCTCGCCGCGCATCAGTGACTTTGTGCCTCTCGCGGGGCTCAAGGACATTGTGTTTACAGGCTGGGACCCGATTCCCGACGATATGTATTCCGCCGCTTCCAAGGCGGGCGTTCTGGAAGCGGAGACGCTCAAGAAGATCAAACCCTTCCTCTCTTCCATCAAGCCGCGCCCGGCGGTGTTCGACCGCAATTACGTGAAGCTGCTGAGCGGCTCCAATGTAAAGAAGGGCCGGACGAAGAGAGATCTGGCGGAGCAGGTGCGGCAGGATATACGCGACTTCCGGAAGACCTCCGGTGCGGCACGCTTGGTAATGATCTGGTGTGGATCGACGGAAGTGTTTTTGAAGCCCGGCGCCATCCATCAGACGGTTGCCGCATTTGAGAAGGCGCTGCTGAAGAATGACGCGGCCATCGCCCCCTCCATGATTTATGCCTATGCGGCGCTGATGGAAGGCGTGCCGTTCGCCAATGGCGCGCCCAATCTGACCGTGGACATTCCCGCCATGCAGGAACTTTCGCGGGATCACGAAGCTCCCATCTGCGGCAAGGATTTCAAGACCGGGCAGACCCTGCTCAAGACGATTCTGGCTCCCGGTTTCAAATCGCGCATGTTGGGCCTGAATGGCTGGTTCTCAACCAACATTCTGGGAAACCGCGATGGCGAAGTGCTGGAGGATCCGGGATCGTTCAAAACGAAGGAAGAATCCAAGCTGAGCGTGCTGGAGCACATCCTGCAGCCGGAGCTTTATCCGGATCTTTACGGCAATATCTGCCATAAGGTGCGGATCAATTACTATCCACCGCGAGGCGACAACAAAGAAGGCTGGGACAACATCGACATCTTTGGCTGGCTGGGCTATCCCATGCAGATCAAGGTCGATTTCCTCTGCCGGGACTCCATTCTTGCAGCGCCACTGGTTCTCGACCTGGTGCTGTTTCTCGATCTGGCGCAAAGAACCTCGGAGTTGCGCGGCAAGGGCATTCAGGAATGGCTCAGCTTCTACTTCAAGTCGCCGATGACGGCACGTGGACTTTATCCCGAGCACGATCTCTTCATTCAGCAGATCAAGCTGAAGAACACGCTGCGTTATCTCAAGGGCGAGGAGTTGATCACCCACCTGGGCCTGGAATATTACGACTGAGCCGGTTGTTGGAAAGCCAGTTGTTCTGAAGCAGGTTGTTCTGAAGCTGAGTGTTTTGAAGCCGGTTGTTTTGAAGCAGGGCGCGAGATCGAATAAAGATCTCGCGCTTTGTTTTTTGGTGTGGACCGCTTCCGAAGCATCTAAGGATTTGAGCTTGGAATTATGAGTTTGGA
>DASZRZ010000346.1:0-8460 GCA_035548935.1 Terriglobales bacterium | reverse complement strand
TGCGGGTTACGCCCGAGGGCCTTGTGCTCGAAGAGACCGCTTCCGGACTCACCGCGGATGACGTGCAGCGCGCCACTGAGGCGAAGCTGATTATCAGTCCAAACCTGAAAACCTTTTAAGTACGGGGCGCTGAATTCTCCAGCGCCTTTCTTTTTTCTGCATGGTCCTTTTCTCTTAATCCTTTTCCCATCTGCTTTTGCCGATCATTACCAAGGCTGCATCCATCTGCTTACAACATGGGAATTGCCTGCGCCATCCAAATACGCAAGACGAATTCCGATGTATGGAGGAGTGGCTTTATGAAACGTGCAACATCGCTGATGGTTCTTGCGTTCCTTGCTTTCAGCCTTCTTTCGCGGGCTGAGACGGTGAAACTGCGGTCGTCTTCCACAGTGCCTGCCGCTGAAGGCGACATCTATATTGAAAATGACGATAACGGAAATACGGTGCTCACCGTGCACGTGAAGCATCTGGCAAAACCAAGCGAGCTTACTCCCCCCAAGTCCAATTACATCGTGTGGATTCAGGAAGAGGGAAAGAACGCGGAGGCATTTGGAAATATCCAGGTCAACAAGGATTTAAAGGGCGAGGTGAAGGGAACCACACCGCATAAGAAGTTCGATGTCTTCATTACCGCCGAAGATAACTCGCGTCCGGAAGGACCCTCGGGCGCAGAGGTGATGCGAGGGATTGTTACGCGGCAGTAATTTGCCACGGCAATAATTTGCGAAAGCAATGATTTGTAAAAGGAAGCCGCATGCGGCCGGGGAACCGGCCGCATTTTTATTTAGCGATTGGTGGCGGTCTCCTGCATATTCCCGGCAAGGGATTGCAGCGAGGCATGGTAGGGCGCGGTGGCGACTCCGCGCTCGGTGATGATGGCAGTAACGTAGCGGCTGGGGGTCACGTCGAAGGCGGGGTTTTCGATATCGACGCCTTCGGGGGCGATCTGCTGTCCGCTTACATGCGTCACCTCGGTGCGTGCGCGCTGTTCGATGGGAATGTGATCGCCGTCTGGGCATTCCAGGTCGACGGTTGAGATGGGGGCCGCAACATAGAAGGGGATACCGTGCTCCTTTGCGAGAATGGCCACGGTGTAGGTGCCGATTTTGTTGGCGACGTCCCCGTTGGCGGCGATGCGGTCGGCGCCAACCACAACGGCTTTGATTTTGCCGGAGCGCATGATGGCCCCCGCCATATTGTCGGAGATCAGGGTGGTTGGAATGCCATCCTGCATGAGTTCCCACGCGGTGAGGCGGGAGCCTTGCAGGAACGGGCGGGTCTCGTCTGCATAGACGCGAATCTGTTTGCCCGCTTCCACGGCGGCGCGGATCACGCCCAGCGCGGTTCCATATCCGCAGGTGGCTAATGCTCCGGCATTGCAATGGGTGAGCACGCCTCCGCTGGAGGGAAGAAGATCGGCTCCGTGCTTCCCCATGGCGTGATTGGCGGCAATGTCTTCCACGTACATTTTCCCGGCTTCCGCAATGAGGGCCTGCTGGATACCGGTGACGGGAGAGTCCGAGTGGCGGTCAAAAACCTCCTGCATACGCCGGATCGCCCAGAAGAGATTGACCGCGGTGGGACGGGTCGCGCCGATCACGGAGCAAACCTTGTCGAACTCACGCCGCAGCTCCGCGGGGGTGGAGGCGTTGGCGTGGCTGGCGCCGAGAGCCACCCCCATGGCGGCGGCCACCCCGATGGCGGGAGCGCCGCGCACCGTCATGTTGCGGATGGCTTCGGCAACTTCCTCATAGTTGCGGCAAAGAACGTAAACTTCCTGCACGGGGAGCTTGCGCTGATCGATAAAGCGAACCCCGGCATCTGTCCACTCGAGAGTTTTCACCATAGATTTTGACCGTCGTTAGATTCTTCTGTCGTTCCAGTTAGACAGCTGAATTTTTTTCACCGCTCGACTTCAGCCCTCAGCCGGCACGCTGTGGGAGAGTTGTCCGCGCTTGAGATGTTCCTGGCGCACGTCGTTGGCGGTGAAGATGCTGATGAATTTTGCCGGAGCGGCGGCAGCTTCCACGTGGGCGCGTCCGCCTGCTTCTTCGCGCTCAACGAGGCACAGCACGCCCATGACTTCCATGCCGGCGGCGCGAGCGGCCTCGATGGCCTGGATGGTGGAGGCGCCCGTGGTGCAGACGTCGTCCACAATTACCACGCGGGATTGCGGCTGGGAAAAACCCTCGATTCGTTGCGCCGTGCCATGGCTCTTCTCGCCCTTGCGAACCAGAAAGCCGTTGACCACCCAATATTCTTCGTGCGATGTCCTGCGTGAGCGGGGCTGCATCTCCTGGGCGCTGAGCATGGAAACCGCCACCACGATGGGATCAGCCCCCAGAGTCATGCCGCCAATGGCCTGCGGCTTCCACTGCTGGAGAAAGAGCTGGTCCATAAAGACGCGGGCGGTGAGCCGCGCCCCCTCGGCGCTCAGGGTTGTGGCGCGGCAGTCGATGTAATAGTCCGTTGTACCGCCGGAGCTCAGGCGGAACTCTCCCAAACGGAAGGAGCGTTCGGCGAGCATTTCGAGCAATTTCTGGCGTGGGGAATCACTCATGGGAGTAACGTAACACGTTCATTTCCAAATCGCGCGCGCCAATTGCCGCAGCGCAGCTTAATGCAGTTTATCCAATCTCCGGAATCCATCCGTGCCCAGGTACAGGAGCAGAAAGAGCGTGGCGTTATATCCAAAGTGTACAAGGAAGCTGGCGCCCACCGATTTTGCATGGGCGCGCACCCAGGTGAGCACCAGGCCCACGATTAACAGCAGCAGAAGCGGCGCCCACGCCCTGGCGAGCTGCGGGGCATGGATGAGAGTAAAGCCCAGGGCAGTAAGAAAAATCGCCAGGGCCGCGCCGGTCTTGCGCGACAGGGCCGGATAGAGGAATCCACGAAAGAAAAACTCCTCGGCGAGGGGTGCGATGGAAACGCCAAAGGCGGCCATGAGCCAGGTTCCGGCGGCATCGCGAAAATAACTTTCGATGGGAAGCGACTTGGGAATGGGCAGAAACAACGATGCGCTTTGCACCAGAACCGCCAACGCAACGCCGAGGGTCACATAGCCGATCCAGCTTGACCCCGGCCAGTTCCAATGAATGCTCTTCCAGAACGAGCCGCCGTAAGAGCGCACCAGAACGTTCATGAAGGCAAGGACCACGAGGTAAGCCGCCAGTTGCGCCGGCACAACCAGTTTTGGATTGCGGGCCATTTCCGCGGCGGCCTGGCGGCCTACGACACCGGTGACCGCCATCATGGTAATGACGCTGAAGGCCATGATGGCTACGCCGGTGATGATGGCGAGGCGGAGGACGTCGAGGAGTGTCCAGGGCGGGTCGTTATAGGTCGAGTCTTTGGTTATGCGGTCTTCAAATTGAAGACCTTTCAATAGAGGGTCGAATCGAGGGTCTTCCGGTAGTGGGTCTTCCGGTAAATGACCTGGAATTAAATGACCGGGGTTGCCGCCTATGCTTTGGGGCGGATCGGCGGGCGGACCCGAGTTGATTCCGTCAGGACCGGCGGCTTCGGGAGAGCCGGGTGGTGGCGGATTATCAGGGAGAAATGGCAATCGGAAATCCCGCGCCGTGTCTGGCGTCAGCCTCCCTTTGAATGTATTTGGATACAGCGGGAAAAGCAAAATCAGGGTTGCCAGAGCTGGAGCCGAATTAAAGTCGGGCTGGGGTTGAGCGGCTAGGCAACCGGGACTGACTTTTTCCTGGGCGCAGCCGAGGCCACCAGAGCCTGTCCGGTATAGGACTTTCTGGACTTCATGATCTGTTCGGGGGTTCCCTGCGCCACAATCCTGCCGCCGTGCTCGCCGCCTTCGGGGCCGAGATCGAGAATCCAATCCGCATTTCGTATTACGTCGAGATTGTGCTCGATGATGATGATGGTGTTTCCCAGGTCGGTAAGCCGGTGCAGCACTTCGAGGAGCTTGTTGACATCGTCGAAGTGAAGGCCGGTGGTGGGCTCATCGAGCAGGTAGAGGGTGCGTCCGGTTTGCCGCTTGCTGAGCTCGCGGGTGAGCTTCATGCGCTGCGCCTCGCCGCCCGACAAGGTCACCGCGGACTGTCCCAGGTGAATGTAGCCAAGGCCCACATCGACCATGGTTTGCAGTTTCTGGCGCACGTGAGGGATGTTTTCGAGGATCGGCAGGGCATCGGATGCGGGCATTTCCAGCAGGTCTGCGATGGAGTATCCCTTGTAGCGGACGGCGAGGGTTTCGACGTTGTATCTCTTGCCGCCGCACACCTCGCACTGCACGTACACATCGGGAAGAAAGTTCATTTCGATGCGGCGCTGGCCCTCGCCCTGGCAGGCTTCGCAGCGGCCTCCCGAGACGTTGAAGGAGAAGCGTCCTGCCTTGTAGCCGCGCTCGCGCGATTCCGGCAGCATGGCATAGAGGTCGCGAATGTGGGTGAACACACCGGTATAGGTGGCGGGATTGGAGCGCGGAGTGCGCCCAATCGGAGACTGGTCGATGCGGACAACCTTGTCGATATTTTCAGCCCCGGTTAAAGAGGTGTGGGCTCCGGGTTCCTCACGCGAGTGGTAGAGCTGCTTTGCCAGTGCGCGGTAGAGGACGTCGTTGACCAGGGAGGATTTGCCGGAGCCCGAGACCCCTGTGACCACCGTCATAACGCCCAGCGGGAAGGTGACGTCGAGGTGCTTCAAATTGTTCTGGTGGGCGCCGAGAATGGTGATGCTTTGTCCATTGTTACGGCGGCGTTCGGGACGGGTAGGAATGCGCACCCGTCCGGAGATGTAGTCTCCGGTGAGGGATTGCGGGTTGTCCATGATTTGCTGCGGAGTCCCCGAGGCAACGAGATGGCCACCGTGGCGTCCCGCTCCCGGTCCGAGGTCGATTACGTAATCGGCGCGGCAGATGGTTTCTTCATCGTGCTCCACGACCAGAACGGTGTTGCCGAGGTCGCGCAATTCAGCCAGAGAGGCCAGCAGGCGCTCGTTGTCGCGCTGGTGGAGGCCGATGGAAGGTTCATCGAGCACATAGAGCACTCCGCGCAGCTTGGAGCCGATCTGGGTGGCGAGCCGGATGCGCTGGCCCTCGCCGCCCGACAAGGTGGCGGCAGAGCGGTCGAGCGAGATGTAGCCCAATCCCACATGGTCGAGGAACTGGAGGCGTTCGGCGATTTCGCGGACGATGCCTCCGGCGATCTCCTGCTCGCGCGCGTTCAATTTTATGGAATGGATTGCGGGCAAGGTCTTCGATACCGGCAGCGCGGTAAAGTCCGAAATCGAGATGCCGTTGACCTTTACACTCAGGCTCTCCGGACGCAAGCGCTTGCCTTCACACGCCGGGCATGGAGTTGCCGACATGTAATTCAGCAGCCAGTCGCGGTAGTTGTCGGAGGTTGATTGTTCAAGCAGTTGCCGCAGACACGCGAGGATGCCCTTGAAACCGGTTTTTTGCGAAGAAGATGCCGGTGGACCGAACAGCAGCAGGTCCTGCGTCTTCGTAGGGAGGGCTTCGAATGGAACCGACAGGTCGATTTTGTAGGCGGCGGCAGCGATCTCCAGCATTCGTTGCAGGTTCCCCGAGCCGGAGCCGGGCCCGAGGCCGCCGTCAAGCAGGGGCTTGGACCAATCCACAATGACCTTGGCGGGATCGAAGTCGTAGCGGCTCCCCAGTCCATGGCATTCGGTGCAGGCCCCGTAAATGCTGTTGAAGGAGAAGGAACGGGGTTCAAGCTGCGGCACGCTGATTCCGCACTCCGGGCAGGCGAGCTTGGAGGAGTACAGCTGTTCCTCCCCACCCACGATGGAGACGCTCACGAGACCGCCAGCCAGCTTCATGGCGAGAGCCACCGATTGCTCCAGCCGGTTTTCGATTCCGGGCTTCACCAGAAGGCGGTCGATCACGACTTCAATGGTGTGAACCTTCCGCTTGTCGAGGCGGATATCGTCTTCCAGATTCACCAGCTCGCCGTCGATGCGGGCTCGAGTGAAGCCATGATGGGCGAGTGCGTCCAACTCTTTCTTGAACTCGCCTTTCCGTCCGCGGACGATCGGGGCGAGGATCATCACGCGCTCCTCGGGCCGCCGCGCCAGCACCCGGTGAACGATCTGATCGGCGGACTGGCGGGAGATGGCGCGTCCGCATTGCGGGCAGTGGGGAATTCCGATGCTCGAATAGAGCAGGCGCAGATAGTCGTAAATTTCGGTGATTGTGCCCACCGTGGAGCGAGGGCTGCGGCTGGTGGTCTTCTGCTCGATGGAGATCGATGGGCTCAGCCCGTCGATGGAGTCCACGTCGGGCCGCTCCATCTGGTCGAGAAACTGGCGCGCATAGGCAGAAAGGGTTTCAACGTATCGACGCTGGCCTTCGGCATAAATAGTGTCGAATGCCAGCGAGGATTTGCCCGAACCGCTGAGTCCGGTAATTACGGTCAGCGTGTTGCGTGGGACTTCGACATCAATGTTCTTGAGATTGTGCTGTCGAGCACCCCGGACTGTAATTTTCGTGATCCCCATGTTCCCTGAGAGCCGGCACGATGCTTCCGGAATGAGCCAGCGCCATCGTTTGAAACTGCGCGGGCGTACGGACATGCACTCCGGTTACGTGGACGGGAGCCCTGGAAAGCTCCAAAGTGCTGAAGTGTAGCTATATCCGTATCTTAGGGGTTAACAGGAAGGTGCGTCAATCAGGGTAAAGTTCAGGATAAGGTTGCTGAACCGCTGTTGGAACGCACATTTTGAACCTGGGTACGGGACGCTGCGTGATTGAACATTGTTGTGAGCTATTGAACGAAGCGGTTGAAAACGATGCGGTTTTGAATGAGCCCAAGCAGCAGATGCGGGGGCGCATCCTGAACGAGATCGATTCGGACTACGCGGTGCGGTCGCCGGAAGACAGGCCGAACCTCTATCCGATTAATTTCTGCCCCTTCTGCGGGCGGGCCATCTCCCGCACCATCTGGAACGCGGAAAAGAAGAAGTAGGCGGCGAAGTCGTCATAAAGAGTATGGAAAGGGTTGAAAGTAGAACCTACATACGCCGCGCAGGTTCGACATGGAAGGCTTTTCGGGGTGGTTCTGTAAGTGTTTGAAATAAATAAGCTTGCTTCGCAGTGTGGCGCGGTAATTAAATTGCTAGTTTGAGTATTCGAGAGGATCAGCAACGTGAACCCCCTATTGGCCGGAATGATTCTGTTTCTTACCGTTACTGCCGCAATGGCGCTTGGAGTGGTGCTTGGCTACGGGCTTTTTGTATCGATTCTGCACCTGGTCGGGAATCATCAGCGGCTTGCGCCGGTCCCTGAGCTGGCACACCAGGTAAACTCGGGCGGGGATTAGTCCGTTCTTCTCTGCATGCACCTGCAACGGGTGCTCACCCACTACAATGCAAAACGCCATTCTGACGGAATGGCTCCCGTAAAAATCTCTTTCCTGAAATTCTGAGTTTGTGGGTTCGCTACTGCTGGGAGCGGCCATTCTGCTGCTGCATCTGTTGCATCTGCTGCAACTCGCGCAGGAGCTGCTCGGGGGTCTTGGGTGCTTGCTGATCGCGGCCTTGTCCTTGTACCTGTCCTTGTCCCTGATCCTGCGGAGGCTGGGCGAGGTTGGGGCGTTCGCCGGTCTCGGCGTCGCGTACCGGGATGCCCGACTGGGGATTGGAGGGTGACTGCTGCACTCCCGCATTGGGGTTCATTCCCGGCGGCATGTTATCGGGTTCGGATTGAGGTTCTTCTTCGAGCTGCGGCTCCTCGGGCGTCTGCCGGACGGCGGATGGAGCGGGAGCTGAGCTTGCGCCCGAAGCCTGGCGAGCCGTGAGAATAATCCGGTCTACTCCCCCCGGATTGGCGGCAGAGCCCAGAACGACGTAATCGAATCGCGAACCGTGTAGCAATCCGGCGAGCACCTCTTCCACCGGAGCCGGTCCGAGGTCTACCGCCACGCGCTCAGTGGCGGCCTCCAGCGGGCCCTCGATGGCAGCGCCGGTACGGGTGCGGATCATGGCGAGCACCGCGCCCAGGGTTGAGTTTTTGGAAGAGACCGTCAACTGCCCATTGCGAAAGGTAACCTCAGGCGGGGAGGCAGGCATCTGCTCGGGAGTCATTCCCGATTGTGCCGCTGCGGGTAGCGACAGAGCGAGATTGCCCATGGCCAGCGCCACGCCAAGCAGTCCAACTCCGAAGCTGCGGTTTTTGAGCATCAGCCGTTACCGAAATTCTAGCACCCCCGCCGACGGCCAGTATGAAATTGCCGCAAAAAACGAGCGTACAATTAACTAGATAGGTGAGGTACAGCCGGGCGTTGCCGCCCCGGTTTGCATCTCAATGAAGTGGATTCAGGCGAATGGATTGATCGCGGTGAGCTATGAAGACTGCAATCGAAGGTCTTGAGCGAGAAGCTCCCAACCAACAGCGGACCAGATATGGAAGCGCAACGGCATGCCTGATGGCGCTGCTTTTGACGGCTGTCCTGCTGCCGGCGGCGG
>DASZRZ010000345.1:0-2097 GCA_035548935.1 Terriglobales bacterium | reverse complement strand
AGCCGACGCCGATGTGGAAGTGCTCGACAAGGACGTTTACATCGCCACCGTCAGCGAAGGCGGCAAACTCGACATGGAATTGCGGCTGAAGCGCGGCCGCGGATATGTCTCCGCCGACAAGAACTTCGACGAGGATCTGGGGCTGGGTTTCATTCCCATCGACTCCGTTCACTCCCCCGTGCGCAAGTGCAATTACACGGTGGAAGCTGCCCGTCTGGGACAGATCACGGACTACGACAAGCTCACGATTGAAGTGTGGACCAACGGCTCGGTGACCCCGGCGGACTCCATCGGCCTGGCCGCCAAGTTGCTGAAGGACCACATGAACATCTTCATCAACTTCGAGGAAGAGCTTGAGAGCATCGGTGGCGAAGAGCAGCGCAAGCCTGAGATTCGCAACGAGAACCTGAACCGTTCGGTGGAGGAGCTTGAACTCTCCGTACGCAGCTACAACTGCCTGAAGAATGCCAACATTCAGAGCATCGGCGAGCTGGTTCAGAAGACTGAAAACGAAATGCTCAAGACCAAGAACTTCGGACGGAAATCCCTGAATGAGATCAAGGAGATTCTCTCGACGATGGGCTTGTCGCTGGGTATGAAGATTGACGAGCATGGCAATGCGGTTCCGGGTGCACCGGCGCCTCCTTTGCCGGCAAGCGCCTACGCCGGTTTTGACGAGCAGGACTAAAACCAGCGGCTGGCGGCAGGAAAAAAGAAAAAATAAGAATCAGAAGAATCAGAGGAAGTCATGCGTCATCGCAAAGCAGGAATCAAACTTGGCCGTAATACCTCGCATCGCCGCGCCTTGTTGCGCAATCTGGTAACGTCGCTGATCGTCGAGGAGCGCATTGAGACCACGGTGGTAAAGGCGAAGGCAATGCGTCCACTGGTGGAGCATATGATCACGCTTGGCAAGCGGGGGGATTTGAGCGCCCGCCGTCAGGCCGCCAGCTTCCTCATGACCCGCGACGCGGTGGACAAGTTGTTCGACACGGTCTCTCCGCGTATGGGCGACCGCAGCGGCGGATACCTTCGAATCCTGCATGCGGGTTGGCAAAAGGGTGACGGCGCCGATCTGGCCATTATCGAGCTGCTGGGCAACGAGCAGGTCATTGCCGAGAAGCAGAAGAAGCGGGCCGAAGGGCGTGCCAAGCGGGCAGAAGAGGCTCGCAAGGCCATGGAACAGGCTCAGCCCGGGGAAGCTCCCGGACCGGAAGCCTCCGGCGAAGACAGCAAGTAGCTCCATTAAATAGCACGACCTTAACACCTCAGAGGGCCTCCAGTGTCGCAACTGGAGGCTTTTTTCTGTTTCTGCCAGTGGGGCATGGCACGGAAGGGGTTCTCACGCAACTTTCGCGTCCCTGCCGCGTTTGTACAAGGCAGGCAAGCAAACGCTTGGCAAGGAGAGGAAATGAAAAGCAGGTATATATTCCCATTGATTGCGGCAGGTGTGCTCTTTGTGGGCACTTCGGCCTGGTCCCAAAGCGCCGAGAGCGGCACCACTCCGCAGGGGCAGGAGCACCATCGGGGAAAGCGGATGGGACCTCCGGGCGGCGGATTTGAACGGATGGCGGAACGGCTGAATCTGACCGAACAGCAGAAGAGCCAGATTAAACCGATCTTCGATAACAATCGGAAAGAAATGGAAGCATTACGCGATGACACGTCGCTCACGCAAGATCAAAAGCGCGAACGTTTCATGCAAATGCGGGATCAGACCAAGACCCAGGTGGATGCAATCCTGACCCCGGAACAAAAGCAACAGATGCAGGAGATGCAGGAAAAAATGCGCAACCGGCGGCGCGGCCATGGTGGCCCCGGCGGACCCGGTGGACATGGACCGGGCGCTCCGGATGGTCCTCCTCCGCAGCAGTAAGCAGAGGAAACCTGAAGACAGGGAAAGCGATCCATAAAGGTGGGCTAAGGGCAGCGTGCAGGCTGCCCTTGGTTTTTGCCCTCAACCGGCTTCCCGGGCGAAATCCACTGGAGCATTCAAGATCAGGGCCGCAAGATCAGGGCCGCAAGATGGGCTCCCTGCTCTCCTCGAGGTTTTTCGCGCGGGCTGTAATCAGCCGCATCCAGTGTGAGGCGGTGACC
>DASZRZ010000344.1:0-4316 GCA_035548935.1 Terriglobales bacterium | reverse complement strand
CGCGCTGGCATCCAGCAACAACGTCAGTTGCGTATTCGTCTCGCCCCGGTACCGCTTCAAGTACGCCCGTTCCGTGCGCGCAAATACGTTCCAGTCCACATGCCGCAGGTCGTCACCCGGGGTGTATACGCGATATTCCGCAAACTCCTGGCTGAAGCCGAAATCCGGCGACCGGTGCAGGCCCGCGACAAAGCCATCCACCACGGTCTTCGCAACCAGGTCCAGCCCCGAAATCGAGGCCAGCACCACCGGATTTAAAAATCGCTCCAGCATGGCAATCCTTCTGTAAACGTGCGGCAACGCTCACCCGCATCGCCTTCGACCATCACTCACCGCGGGGCGCTGGCCTCGACTCCAGCAGCATGCGCAGGATGTCGTCCGTGCTCAACCGCTCGGACTCCGCGTGGAAGTTCAACAGAATCCTGTGCCGCAGAATCGGAATTGCCAGCGCGGTTACATCCTCATAGGAAACGTGATAGCGCCGCTTCATCAGCGCCCGCGCCTTTGCGCCCAGCACCAGGAACTGCGCCGCGCGCACGCTCGCCCCATAGTTGACGTACTTGCGTACAAAATCGGGAGCCTCCCCGTTAGAACTGCGTGTGGAGCGCACCAGATCCACGGCATATCGCGCCACCGTATCCGAGATGGGCACCATGCGCACCAGTTGATGGAAGCTCACAATCTCTTCGGCATTGGTGACCGTATCCGGCTTTGCCACGTGCGTTGTGGTGGTCAGGTTGAGGACCTTCATTTCATCCTCCGCCGTCAGGTAATCCAGCACAGTGTTGAACAGGAAGCGGTCCAACTGCGCCTCGGGCAGCGGATACGTGCCCTCCAGCTCAATCGGGTTCTGCGTCGCCAGTACAAAAAACGGCGCCGGCAGGTTGTAGTGATTGCCGCGCACGGTGCACGTCAACTCCTGCATGGCCTCCAATAGCGCCGATTGGGTTTTCGGCGGAGTTCGATTGATCTCATCCGCCAGCAGGATATTTCCGAAGATCGGTCCCGGCACAAACGTCCATGTTCTGTGCCCCGTGGCCGGATCTTCTTCAATGATGTCCGTTCCCGTGATATCGGAGGGCATAAGATCCGGGGTGAACTGGATTCGCTTGAAGAGCAGGCCGAGTGTCTGCGATATCGTCCGCACCAGCAGGGTTTTCGCCGTGCCGGGCAGGCCCGTGATGAGGCAGTGGCCGCCGACAAACAGCGCGATCAAGACCTGTTCCAGCACCTGATCCTGGCCGACGATGACCCGCCGCACCTGCGTCACAATGTCCTCGTGAACCTGCTGGAAGCGCGCGATCTTGGCTTTCAGTTCCGCTGAATCCACAGTTGCTACGGTGCTTGACATGCTTTCTTTGTCCTTTTCTATCGATTCAACTCTTTATTGACTCAACTCCAGCAGCATCTTCTGCGCGGGCCGGTATCCCGGAGCCGCCTCCAGCGAGAGCAGTAGATGCTCCTTCGCCTCCGGGATTCGTTGCGCCACGCGGTAGGCCTTGGCCAGGTTGTACTGCGTGGTTGCCTGGTCGCTGGGATGCAGCGCCACCACCGCCGAGTATTCCAGTATCGCCTTGCCGTTATCTCCCAGCTCGAACCACAGATCCCCAAGACTCTGATGCAGTTGCTGATCCTGCACGGGATAGATATATAAAAGCTTCGTCAGTGTCCGGGCCGCTTCTGTCTTCTTCCCCGCTTCACGCTGCAACCCCGCCAGCCTCTCCAGAAGCAGCGGACTCCGCCCGCCTACGTCGGCATACCTCTCCAGTTCCGCCATGGCCGCGGCTTTGTCGTCCCTAACCAGGTATGCATCGGATAACAACTCGTAAGCGTTGCCATCCTCCACATAGTCCGGAAACAACTCTCTGGTCGCCGGTCCATCGCGGATCACCTCATCGAACTTTTTTCCCTTGTCGCTCTGCGCCAGGCTCCGCATCCGCTTCTTCCATTCGTCAAAGCTGCGTACGGTCTTTCCATACCGCGCATCCAGCCATGCCAGAAAATCGCCGTCGAATACCTCGGGCTTCACCTGCAACTCCTGCTCCACCACCTGCGCGGTTGTCTTTCCGGCGCCAAACCCATGCATCATTCCCAGCAGCTTTTCGTAGCCCCACTTCGAGGCAATATAGGAACAAATCTCTCCCGCCTGAAAATATGAAACGATCACCTGCGACGGATAGGTTGGCCGGATAAATCCGCGGTCAATCTCCAGGATCGGCAGCAGCTTCTTGTCCCGCATCGCTTCAATCACGGGAGGCGACAGCCGGTCGCCCCAATCGGGGGCCACCGCTGTTTCCTCATACACCGCCATTCCCTCACCGAACCACCTCGGAGCAAGATGATGCGTTGCTCCCAGCACGAACACATGGCTCAACTCATGCCACATCGTGCTGTCCCAGTGAAAGCTTCCCGGAGGCCTCCCCGAGGGGCTGTCCATGGCTACTACGTATCCGAACGTCACGCCCAACGCGCCCAGTCCGGGCATCCCCAGCGTTCGCACCGCGAAGTCCTCATGATCGGGATACATCTCCAGCTGCACCGGCCGCTCCAGCTTCATCTTGTACTTGGCTTCATACGTGGTTATTGCCCGCTTCAGCTCCGGCTCCACGTACGGCCGGAGAACCTCAGCCTCCTTCCGGTGCAGTCTCAGCACCGTATTTCCCGAACGGAAGGTCTCGAAGTTCTTGTAACTGTCGATCAGCCGCAGCGTATTGACCGTCGCCGCGTTACGGTATCCCTTCTCGTAACAAAGCTCCAGATGTTCGCGGGCCTCCTGCTCCAGCCCCAGCCGCATCAGGTTGATGCCCAGCTCGGAACGCGCTCCCCACAGCTCCGGATCGAGGGCAATTGCCTTGCGGTAGAACTCGATCCCCTCTTCATACCTGCGGTTCACCACGAAGAAGTGCCCTGCCAGAGCATAGGCCTCGCCATACCGGGGATTGATCGCCAGAATACGTCCGATCCACGGCATGCCGTTTTTGCTGACGCTCTTATCGGCCATCCAGTCAATCGTCGCCCGGATCGCCATCGCATCCAGCGCCTCCGGCGACAGCGCAATTGCCTTGTCCGCCTCACGCGCGGCCTTCTCCGGATTGCTGTCCTCCAGCGCAAACTGGGCCAGCAGCTCCTGCGCCTCAACCAGTTTGGGATCCCCCACCAGCGCCCGCTGCGCAAACTCCACGGCCTTGTTCTCAAAGCTACCTGCGGCTACCAGCGCCAGCCCCACCAGAGCCGGAGGATCATCCTTATGCAGATCCAGCGCCTCCTGGAACAATGCCGCCGCATCCTGCGGATTAAAGCGCTCCAACAGCATGCGGCCAAACCTCACCCGGTAAGCGGGATTCTTAGGCTGAGCCTTGATCGCCGCCTGGAACTGATCCCTCGCCTCGCTGTACTGCCCCAATCCCCAGAATCCTTCGGCCCTCGCATAAGGGTCGGCAGCCGCAACCATTTTCGTAAAACACCCGCGTGCCTCGTCGCTGCGTCCGTGATGCGATAGCGCCCCGCATTCCTCTGCCGTAGGCGCGGCATACCCGGCTTGCACAGCCGCCGTAACCAACGCTCCCGCGAGCGCCAGCCGCCTGGCAGCCTGCAAAAACCTTCCCGGAGGATTTCGCCGAATCCACTGCGGTTTCAAGTCGCTGCTCCGTTTCCGCTTACTTTTCCAGATCCTCTTGCGTCTTCGCCAGTTCCAGCAGCATGGCCGAGAGCTGCCGCTTGTATTCGGCGACCGGCATGGCCGCCTTTTCGTACTTCAACTTATCGATGGCCTGCTCCAGCTCTTCCTTCTTCGCCAGCAACTGCTGCTTTTCCGGAGTATTGGCTGCCGCCTGCGCCGCTCCCAGCCGCAACAATGGAAAACGCGCCGCCACCAGCCCTACTCCGCTCTCCGGCGAGGGTGCGCGTGATCCTTCGCCTTTGCCGCTGTCCTCCATCATTGCGTGCTCGGTGGCCAGGCGTTTCTGCGTCTCGTAAAACTGCACGGTCTTTTGGTCGGCATAGCGATAGGCCTCCAGGGCAGTTACGGTTTCGTTCTTATCCACGTCCGCCGCCGGATCGCGTAGTGCTTCCACCCAGTAGCGGGCAAACACCGTGGCGTTCTTCTCCGTCCCAGCCTTGGTGGCAGTAATCACAGTGCGGTTGGCTTTTTTCAGCGCGTTCAGAGAGGCGCCGCTGGCGCTGCTCATATTCACCACCAGCTGCCGCTCGGCAGGAATACGGTTCAGCAGCGACGCCAGTTCTGCATCCGTAATATCCGGCCCCGGAAGGTTGAACTTGTACTCGCTTCCGTCATAGCTGCCATGCCCGATCAGCAT
>DASZRZ010000343.1:0-2772 GCA_035548935.1 Terriglobales bacterium | reverse complement strand
CATTACAGCCCAAGCCAGGTCCTGCGACCGTCTCGCAGAGACATGAAGAACCTGATCCAGTTTCACTCCATAAGGCAGGAGACCAAGAGGATGCAGGGAGCGATCAGGCGCAAAATAGAGGACGTTGCCCTGATCCCCGGCGATTCGCGCGGACAGAATCGAAGCGAATGCAATGGCTGGGGTCAGGCTCGCACCTTTCACTTCGTGGATGCAACCGGTAGACAGCCCGCCCTGCGGAAGCCGGCGATCGACCGGATCGGCAACCGGAATGACACGTGATAACCCGCGTCGCGTTTCCTCCAGGCAGTGGATCCGGTGACGAAGCTGATCGAGGGTCGGATTGGCGGACATTCTCAGTGGTCAGTATACCACTGATTTTCGCCTTTTATTCGCCATGTGCCGGGCGTTCGTTGATGATCATCCATGATGTGCCGAACCGGTCGCGCAACATCGCGAACCGGAAGGCGAAAAATGTCTCCTGCATTGGCATAAAGATCTCGCCGCCCTCCGCAAGCAGAGCAAAAATGCGCTCCGCTTCTTCCACGGTGTCTAGGGAGAGCGAAAGATAAGCGCTGCGCATGGGCTGAAAACGCTCCGCCGGTACATCACTCCCCATCAGTTCCGTCTCGCCGATGCTCATGCGGGCATAGAGGACGGTATTCTTCTGGCTGGGCGGCAGGTCTTTCGCATTCGGCATCTGGCCATGAGTCATGAACATGGTAATCTTTCCGCCGAGATGCTTTTCATAAAAGCGAAACGCCTGTTCGCAATTACCGCCATAGTTGAGGTACGTATGTAGTTTCATAAGTGTTTTTCGGTTCGTCCGCTTGCTTACGCGCGCGGTTCCGCTCCGCCACTGAACCGCGCCCATACGGGAGCGGACTTCACGGTCAGAGCACCAGCCGCACCATGCTCTCTCTTAGCGCGTGCCAAGCGTCGTCGCGCGCAAAATATGGCCGCCTTTCTCCGGTAGCGAGTCTGCGCGGCTTGGAAAGTACCGGGAGGCGATCTGTCGCGGTCCTAGATCTTCGACGTCCGTGAATCCCAGGGCGGTCATTCGGGCGCGAAGCTCGTCTGTTTCGAAGTAATTCAGCCATGCCTCTCCAATCTGGGCCACACGTGCGGCACGCTTCTCGTGGGCGAGGCGCGCTTCCGGCGGAAAGGAATCCGGAGGATTACTGTAGTCGAATATCACATGCGCGCCGTCTTGCAGGCTCGCGATGAATTGAAGAGTCGACCAGATGGATGACTCCGTCAAGTACGGAACAACGCCCAGCCAGGTGAAGAAAGTCTGTTGCTTGCAATCAAAACCAGCCGCCGCCAGGCCCGGAGCCAGAGTCTCGTGCTCAAAATCCACCGGAGCAAATACCAATGAATTCGGTACTGGGATAGCCGCGTCCGCAAGACGCTGCCGTTTCCAGGCCTGCGTAGCGGGATGGTCCACCTCGAAAATCCGCAGGCGATCCCGAAACGGGCTGCGGTACGCATACGTGTCCAGGCCTGCGCCGAGCACTACCAGTTGACGAACCCCGCGCTCCACCGCGGCGGCCAAAGCATCCTCCGCAAAGCGCGTCCGCACGGCAATGAAAATCCGCATCCGTCGCCTGGACGGATTCCGCTCCGCCTCCCGGATAACCGCGTCGGGATCAGCCCCCAGAATCCGCAACGCAAGTGGATCCGCGAAGATGCGGCCTTGTTCCAGAACCTGATGCGCGGCACGGTGGGCGGCTGCAGCAAATGCCGTGTGGCTGGGCTGTCCCCCTTGCATAGATCCACTATACAAGGCCTAAACGCGGGAAAGAGTGCGGTCCCGGGCCTGAATCAGAAAGCTTGCACCCCGGCTTCGGCCACGGTTTGATCCTGCTTTCCCGAGCCCCCACTCACTCCGATGCCACCGACCACCTGATTGCCGCGCTTCAGCGGGATGCCTCCGGCGAAAATCATGACACGCCCATGGTTGGAAACATGGATTCCAAAGAACTGGTCGCCGGACTGGCTGAATTCGGCCAATTCTTTTGTGGAGATATCGAAAGCCCGCGATGTCCAGGCCTTGTTGATGGCAATATCTACGCTGCCGATCCATGCACCGTCCATGCGCACGTGAGCGACCAGGTTGCCGCCCGCGTCCACCACCGCAATGTTCATGGGCTGTCCGATCTCGGCCGCTTTCTTCTCAGCAGCCGCAATCACTCTTCTGGCATCGTCGAGAGTAACCATGGAAATCTCCTTGTCCTTATGGGATGGAATAAATATACGCCGCGATATCGACCGCGTCTACCGGATGGAGGGGCAACCTCGGCATGGCGGTCGCGGGATTCACGTTCTTAGGATCGCGAATCCAGCGAATCAGATTCGCGGGTGTATTGGGAAGGGTGCCGGCAATGTATACCCGATCACGAAGCCCCGTCAAAGGCGGCCCCACCAGCGCCCGGGCATTGGCAATTCCGCGAATGGTGTGACAGGAGCCGCATCCGTAGCGAACAATCGCAGCCGCGCCCCGCCGCGGGTCGCCCCCGGCCGCCAGCTTTCCATTCCGGTTGGAAGTCGCATGACAGCCGCACAACAGTATCACTGCTGTGGCGCCGATCAGCCTTGCAGTCAATCTAGCCCTGCGACCGGGTGATTCGGTTCGTCCGCTTGCTGTCGCGCGCGGTTCCGTTCCGCCACCGAACCGCGACCATAAGCGAGCGGACTTCACGGTCCGAGCGCTAATCCGCATACCTCCTCCCATCCGCCGTCACGGCGCCATTGCGCAGCCAGGCCGCAAACAGA
>DASZRZ010000342.1:0-12081 GCA_035548935.1 Terriglobales bacterium | reverse complement strand
AAAGCCGCCCTGCCAGGCGCCCCAGGTAGGGTTGCAGCGAGTTCCGCTCGATCGTCTGTTCCATCTTTTCCTGAAGCTTGCTTCCGCTCAGCCCATACGCCCGGCCATAGAACTTCATGTTCTCCTTCACCGTCATATCGTCATACAAGCTGAACTTCTGGCTCATGTAGCCAATTCGCAGCCGCACCTCCTCTGGGTTTTTGCTCACGTCAATGCCGTCCACCGTCGCCGACCCCGAAGTCATCGGCAAGAGACCCGTCAGCATCTTGATCACCGTGGTTTTGCCGCTTCCATTCGGCCCCAGGAAACCAAAAATCTCGCCCTTCTCCACCTGCATTGTGACCCCATCCACGGCCACGAAATCACCGAACTTCCGCGTCAGCTTCGAAGTCGCGATGGCAGTCTCCGGACTCATTTCATCCCCTCGAACTCAACATCCGCCTGGATTCCGGCCCGCAGCTTGCGCGAAGGGTTTTCCACCCGCAGCTTGACTCCGAATACCTGGTGCTGGCGCTCTTCCTTGGTCTGCACATTGCGGGGCAAAAACTCGGCCCGCTGGCGGATTTGCTCCACCTTCGCCGGAAATTTTTCATCCGCAAACGCATCCACCTTCAGGCTGGCGCTCTGCCCCACCTGCACGTGTCCGATCTGGTCTTCCGGAACATAAACCATCACGTACAGTTGTCCCGCCTCGAGCAAGCGCGCCACCGGCACATTCGCCGCAATCAGATCACCCGGGCGGAGATCCATCACCTCCACCACTGCCGCCGCCGGGGAACGCACCTCGCGCTCCGCCCATCGCGCCTGCGCCAGTGCGAGTTCACCCTCGGCTCGAAGCACGTCCGCTCTCCCCGCGGCCACATCCTCGACCCGGGAACCTTTCTCCGCAAGCTGCTGCTGCGCCTGCGCTGCTCTTCCCCGCTCCTGCGCCCCCGCCACGGCGCTCTGCAACGCCTGCACCTGCGCTTGCGCCGAATGGAAGCGCGCCTCCGCGTCATCGCGCATCTGCCGGGCTACGCTCCCTTTTTGAAACAGGCCTTCGATCCGCCGGTAATACACCTCGGAATTTTTCTCTTCCACCTGCGCGCGCTTTACCTCGTCCAGGGCCTGTGTAACTCCCCGGTCCTGCATGGCGGAGGTGGCGCGTGCCGCCGCAATTTCTTCCGGTCTCGACCCTCTCTCCAGCCGCGCAAGATTCGCCCGCGCCTGCTCCAGCCGCCCGCGTGCCTGTGTCACCTGCGCAACCAGCTCCGCATCGTCAAAGCTCACCAGCAACTGCCCGGCCTCCACCGCATCGCCCTCTCTTACCAGAACCTGCGTTACCCGTCCTCCCACCTTGGACCCGACGCTGATATTCCGCGCCTCCAGTGTTCCCGATGCCACCAGCCCCTTGTCCCGCCTTCCCACCCAGGAAAACGCCGCGAAGGCCGCAATCGCAACCAAGGCCGCCGCCACCGCCACAATCGCAACTTTGCCGATTGGTTTCATACTTCCTGCCTCATGCCCATTTCACCCGATCTCCGGCTGCCTACAATAAACTGCTCAGCCAGCGCCCTGGTTCTCACTTCGCTCCTTGAAAACTTACCGTCAGCCTTCTCTCTTCTTCCCCGACAATCTCAATCGCAATCTCAACATCCCTCTCCCGCTCAAATTGCGCAAACTTCTCTCCCCACTCCAACAGCAGCAGATTCTTTCCCCCATACATATCTTCAAGGCCCAGGGTCTCCAATTCCCGCTGCGTATCGATGCGATACAGATCCACGTGAAAGATGTTCACCTCCGGCCCGCGATACTCATGAATCAGCGTAAACGTAGGACTCGAAACATTCTCCGCCTCCGCCGCTCCCATGCCCTCCGCGATGCCTTTCACCAGCGTCGTCTTGCCCGCTCCCAGATTTCCGCGCAGAAGCACTACCTTGGGAGGCGCGAGCTCACCCGCCAGCCGCCGCCCCAGCTCAATTGTCTCCTCCGAAGAGCGCGTTATGTATTGATGGGTCGCCACAGAAGTAAATTACCTCGCAAATTATAAGTGGACTTAGTTTATGGACTAAGTCTATACTGGAAAAATGGCCAAGGACAACAAAATCATTAACATCCACGAGGCCAAAACCCACCTCTCGCGTTTACTGGAGCGGGTTGCAGCCGGGGAGGAAATTATTATTGCCAAATCGGGCAAGCCAATCGCCAAATTGGTGCCGACGGAGCTCCCCGCCCGGCGTTCGCTCGGCCTTGATCGCGGGCGGGTGGTAATCGCTGAAGATTTCGACTCTCCCCTGCCAGAAGATATATTGGCCGATTTTGAACGATGAAGATTCTCCTGGATACTCACTGCTGGCTCTGGATGGCGGCCACCCCCGAGCGATTTTCTCCTCCAACCCGGGCGCTGATCGAATCCACGAGCAATGAGCTTTACTTCTCCGCTGCAAGTGCGTGGGAGCTTGCAATCAAATACTCTCTGGGAAAGCTGCACTTACCGGAAGCCCCTGAAACATACGTTCCAAAATCCCTCTTCGCTCTGCAAATTCAAACATTATCCATCGAACACACCCATGCCCTAAGGGTAGCAGCGCTTCCGGAGCACCACCGCGACCCATTTGACCGGCTCCTGATTGCGCAGGCTCAACTGGAAGATCTCAAGATTCTGACCGCCGACCCTTTATTCGCGCTCTATGACGTAAGCATCATTGCAGCGTAGCGACGGTAAGCAAAATGCAGAGCAGAACTCCCGCTAAGGATTCACCACGGACGCCTTTTCCGCCGCTCTCTCACGGGTCGTGCGAAACGCATCCGGTAAATAGCGCAAGAGGTCGGTCGCTATCAGGGAATGCTCTCCCAGGCTTCCCTTTGCCAGGTCCCCTGCCAGTCCATGCAGAAACACCGCCGCGGCAACCGCCCGGGGAATGTCCACCGGATACTGCGCAATGAATCCTGCAATCATTCCGGTCAGTATGTCGCCTGTACCACCCGTCGCCATCCCCGGATTCCCGGTGGTATTCACCCATGCGCTGCCATCGGGATGAGCGATCACCGTCCGATGCATCTTGAGCACCACCACCGCGTTGTGCTCCCGTGCAAAGCTGCGTGCGATCTCAAGTTTTCGCGACAGCACATCCTCCACCGTGCTGCATGCCAGCCGTGCCATCTCGCCCGGATGCGGCGTCAGCACCAGAGGCCGCGTCTTGCCGCTCAGCCTCTCAGCGCATCCCTCGAACGCATTCAGGCCATCGGCATCCACCACCATGGGACAAGCAATCCGCTCCACGCTTCCTCGGACAAACTGCACCGTATCGCTGTTTCGCGAAATTCCCGGACCCAGCGCCACCACCGCCTTGCCCTTCAGCATCGCATCCAGCCGTCCGTAGTCGTGGGCCTCCAGCGCAATGGTTCCCGCCTCTGTCTCCGGCAGCGGTTCGGTCATTAGCTCCGGAGCGTATCCGGCCACCAGTGGAAGCACCGACTTTGGTGTCGCCACGGTGCTTAGCCCCGCGCCCACGCGCAGCGCAGCCATCCCTGCCATCGCCGCAGCACCCGATCTGCCCAGTGAACCGCCGATTATCAGCACGTGTCCAAAGCTGCCCTTGTTGGAATCCGCTGTACGCGCGGCCAGTAGCGGTGCGACGTCCGCGGCGGTCACTGCTTCCAGGTGTAATTGGGACTGCACCGCCTCGGCTGGCGACCCTATGGGCGCCACCGCCGTCGGCCCCATCGTCAACTGCCCAAACACATGCGCCGGACGCGGCGCGGTAAATGTCGCCACTGCATCGGCGCGGCACCTCAAAGACAATCCGCCCGGACTCACCGCCTCGGGAGTAAAGGCATCCGCGTCGCTGCCCGAGGGAATATCCACTGCAATCACCGGAACCGTCACCCGGTTGATCGCGGAGATCGCCTCCGCATAAAGCCCGCTCACCGGAGGGCGGAATCCCGTGCCCACAATTGCGTCCACAATCAGCTCCGACCGCTCCAGGCTGATCTTCGACTCCGCGCGCATCTGCGCCTCGGTCTTGATCCGCGTCACCGGCACTGGAAGCCGTTCCAGCATCGCCCGCGCATCGCCGGTCACCTCTGCCGGATCGGCCAGAAGCAGCACCTCCACCACGCGCCCCACAATGTGCAGCTTGCGCGCCGCCACAAACCCGTCGCCGCCGTTATTCCCCTTGCCGCACACCACCGTAATCCGCCGCGCCGCCGGATACAGCGCCAGCGCAAAATCCGCCACAGCCGTGCCCGAGTTTTCCATCAGCGTGAGCGAAGGCAGGCCAAAGCGCTCGCTGGTCAGGCGATCGCACGCCCGCATTTCCGCCGCAGTCAGGATTTTCACAGCTACATTTCACCACGAAGGCAGGAGCCCCGTACCACCAAGATCGCCGGAACTCAGAGTGACAACAGGGCTGGAAGGGGCTTTTCCCGCGGAAAGTTCTCAGGCTTTCGAGTTCAGTCCTCAGGCTTCGAAGGGGACTCTCCGGCAAGCTAGTGTGTTAAGGAGGCCTTCCCGAGCATCACCGCCGAAGAGGCCGCCATGGAATCGTAATATCGTGTGAAGCGCTGTGTCTCCATCGCCTCGTAAGGCCTCAGGTTCGACGCCCAACGGTAGGAAATCGGCTGATACCACAACTCGGCATCGATTGTAAGCGGACCCTGTGCCTTGCCCATCGCCACCGAATATCTCACCCGGTCTTCCCCGCCGGCGAAATCATTGTCGTCGGAAGCGTCGCCATGGACCGCCACCTCTGCATCCGCGGTTGCCTTATCGAACCCTCGCGGCAGCAAGCGGTTATCCTTCGCGAATCGAACCGCCGAGAGCAGTCCGGTTGTAACCACCCCGGAGGTATCCACCATGATTGACTCGTAGATTTGCACCTGGCCGCTGCTGGTGATTTCTTTATAGTGCGGTTCGTACTTCCTGGCATCTTCGTCGTTATCGTTGCCCCGAATCGCTCCCTCTGGCGTCAGCGCCCCGGACTCGAACACCACTCCTCCGTTGCTATCCTTCACCGTAACGTGCAGCCATACCCGCCGCGAGGGATACGCCGTAGGCAGCTTGTGGCCTCCCAGGTTCTGCACCACCACCTCGGCCAGCAGCCGTCCATCGCGCACCTCGGCCCCACTGATGGACACCCGGGCTGCCTCCAACTGCAAATGCTCCACCGTCCGGTTCGCCGCGGCGTCCAGCTCTTCCGGCAGCGCCACCACCCCCAGGTCGTTCCGGTAGCGGTTGAGGATGCGCTGCATCAGAAAATTGCCGCCCACAAACACATGCTGCGAGACCCCCGGATGCTCCTTGCTCAGCACCCCGGTGATGGCAGCCTCACCGGCTACCACCGGCATGTGGCAGCTCGCGCAGCTCTGTTTGCCCCGATACTCGCTGTGCAGCCACTCCTGGTAGGGGACCTGCTCGGGAAGCTCGCCTATTACCTCTCCCTTCGGCCCCAGGGCCTGCGTATAGAGCGTGTGGCAGGTGGCGCACAACTCCGACTGGCGGATGTGATCCCCCTTCGTCGGACGGAATCCCGACGAAGATCGCATCACGCTGGCTCGCCCCGCATCGATGTCGAAGGGGCCAAATACCGTCCGGTCTCCCTCCGCATGGGTTTCGTCCACCACGAATTTCCCTACCAGGCTCTCCTTGGTTCCGAGCTTCTCGCTGGTGATCTGGTGGCAGAGCGAACAGGAAACACCGTCGGCGGCAAGCCGGTCCTCCGGCCTGGAAAGGTTCAATGGCAGGTGCGAAAATACCTCGCTCATCTGGCCCTTGAGTTTGGATTCGTAGTGATCCATGGGCATGTGACAGGTCGAGCATTCATTCTCAATCGCCGCTTTTGCCATGGGATGATCGATCGTCTCCCGCCGCACCCCCGCCTGCCAGTAGGGATCGCGCGCCGAGTTGGCCATCATGGTGGCGCGCCAGCTCCCTGCAATCGAGATATCCTGACCCCCGGCGGTCGTCACCCCGTTGTGGCAGGCAATGCAACGGTCCGATGCCTGGAAGTGCGCTCCCTTGCCCACATGCTCAGGCTTCGAGCCGGGCTGCTCAACCTGCTCCGCCCACACCACCCCGGCTAAAAGAACTGCCAGTAGCAGCAAGCGTATCCACGTCATTGGATAATCAAGGCTCACTGGATAATTAAGTTTCACGGCCGGCATTACCAGCCATCCCGAAGAGCGCCATCAAACCAGTCCCACAGCACGTAAAACATCAGCTGTACGGGCCGCCCGCTGGCATGGTTCGCTGGCACCCTCACGCCAAAATCGGCGCGTACGTGCTGTCTCTGGCTCAGCGTCACCTGAAACTCAGGCAGCACATCCCAATTGGTCCTTGCCCCCGTCTGCAAATCCCGGTCCGCCAGAAATTCCACCATGGGAGACCACAGACGGCCCAGGCCCAGGCCGCCGCTCATGCTCTTTCCCACCGCCGTACGCCAGAACATCGACTGCGGAACTTTGTCCAGGTGCGTGGGCAGGTCGGCGCCACCTTGGAACTCAACGAAGCCATTTCTAGGAAGCAGTTGATCGTAGGAAGCGAACATGCCGAACGTGGTGACTCCCGTGCCCAGGCCCCGCGACCGGTTCCCCGTCGGCAACACCACCTCGCCTTGCAGCGCGAAGATCGATCCGGTGTGAACGTTCGCAATGAACGCCCGCTTCAATCCCAGTGCGATGTCGCCAATCCCCCCGGACCACGTTCCCGTACTCTGGTTTACAAAGCTGAGCGGCACTGCCACCTCAAGCTGATTCCTCACGCCCAGGCGGTGCTCATAGGCGAACTCGTCGTCCACCCCCGGAGTGGAGCGAGTGTTAATTGCGGAGGTAATCACCGCCTCGTTCTCCGGATATGCCTTTTCCGTGGCCAGCGCCCTCGGCATATTCAATATCGCTCGCGGCCACGATTTATCCTGGCAAAAGCTGCGAAGGTAACGGATCACCTCATCCATCTGCTCGGAGCTCAAAACCTCCCGGAACGCAGGCATGATCTGGGAGAAGCCCCGGGCAGGCCCTCCATCCCGTATGACCGCCTTATAGTCCCGGTCCCATTCCGATGTAGTTTGATCGCAGCGGCTGAAATCCGGATAGGTCGAGGGAGGATCGAATCCGAGAACGGCCTTCGACATACCTTTGCCGTTCGGACCGTGGCACGCGATGCATGCGGTTTCGAAGATTTCTCTGCCTGAATTGAGCTTCTTCTCGCCCGACTGTGCGAAGCCGAGGGCGCCCAGGCACAACCCTGCGGCCATAACCCCTGCCATCCGGATCCGTGGAGCAGGAAATTTCATTCTGTGCCGCATGAATTTGTGCACCAAGCTATTCCACACTACTCGTTTCCGATTTTCAGTGATCAGAATCACCCGTACCGGCTCCAATAGCCCACGGCTCTGGCTCAGCGCTTTCCTGTCTCACCCATTGAGTTTGGCCTGCTCTCTCCCCGCGCCAGCTTGGCAATCACGCTGTGATGACGGCTGTATCCGAAATAGATCACCAGCCCGATCAGCAGCCACACTCCCAGCCGTACCCAGTTTTCCGGCGGCAGAGAAAACATCAGCAGCAGGCAGCTCAGGATACCCAAAATCGGCACCACCGGACTGAACGGAGCCCGGAAGGGCCGCGGCGTCTCCGGATGCGTCTTCCGCATAATCAGCACCGCCGTGCAAACAATCACAAACGCCAGCAGCGTCCCGATATTCACCAGCTCGGCAAGCACGCGCAGCGGAAGAATCGCCGCCATCGTCGCCACGAAAAAGCCGGTCAGGATCGTGGACTTCCACGGCGTCCGGAAGCGCTCATGCACCGCCCCGAAAAACCCCGTCGGCAGCAGTCCATCGCGCGCCATTGCCAGGAAGATGCGCGGCTGGCTCAGCATCATCACCAGCAGGACCGACGTGATACCCGCCACCGCGCCCACCGAAATCAGCAGCTGCGCCCACGGCAGTCCCACCTGACGGAAGGCGTCCGAAACCGGCGCATCGATATTAATCTGGTGGTACGGCACCATGCCGGTCAAAACCGCGGCCATGGCAATGTAAAGCAGCGTGCATCCCACAAGCGAAACGATGATGGCGAGCGGCACATCTCTCGCCGGATTGCGCGCCTCCTCTGCGTGCGTGGAAACCGAGTCGAAGCCGATGTACGCAAAGAACACAATCGCCGCGCCCGCCAGCATTCCCACCGGCTCGCCCGCTGGTCCCGTCTGCCCAAAAAGCGTCTTTCCGAAAAAACTGATGCCGGTGTACCCGAACGGCGCAAACGGCGACCAGTTCGAGGTCTTCACGAAAAACGCTCCCGTGACAATCGCAAACAACACGATGGCCACCTTCAGGATTACGATGCCCGCATTGAAGGTCGCACTCTCTTTAATTCCCTTTACCAGGATGATCGTCACCAGTCCCGTAATCACGATTGCCGGCAGATCGAACCATGTTCCGGTAAGCACCAGATGTCCGCTTGTGGGGTCGAAATCAAAGGGCGCATTGGTGAAAATATGCGGCAGCCGGAAGCCGAAGAAGGCGATGAAGTCCTGGAAGTAGTGTGACCATCCGTGCGCCACCGTTGACGATGCCACGGCATACTCCAGGATGAGGTCCCACCCGATGATCCACGCAAACAGCTCCCCCAGCGTGGCGTAGGCATAGGTGTAGGCCGATCCTGCAACCGGCACCATGGAAGCAAACTCCGCATAGCAAAGCGCCGCGAAGATACAGGTCATCCCCGAGGCCACAAACGAAAGCATCAGCGCCGGACCGGTGCGGTCGTGCGCCGCCACTCCCACCAGCACGAATATGCCGGTACCGATAATCGCTCCCACGCCGAGCGCCGAAAGCTGCACCGGACCCAGCACCCGATGCAGCCGGTTGTCGCTCTTCAACTCCTCCAGCAGCATCGCAATGGGTTTCTTCAAGGTTAACTGGCTCACGCGCGTACTACCTCCACCCTTTTTTTCAGATGCAACATCTTCCGATCAACCGTTGGATCAGCCGGTCACTCCACTCATCCGCGACCGTCCCACTTTCAAAAAGTAGACTGGGATCCCCAGCAAAACGATGATAAGCCCCGGCCACGTGTACTGCGGCTTGTAGCGCAGCAATATCAGGTCGATCACTAGCGCGGCTACGATATAGATGGCGGGCAGCACCGGATATCCGATCGCCCGGTAAGGACGCGGCGCCTCAGGCCTCTTCCTTCGCAGCACGAACAGTCCTGCAATCGTCAGCACGTAAAACAGCAGCACGGCAAAGATGATGTAATCCAGCAGCTGCCCATAGCTCCCCGAAAGCGCCAGCAGGCAAGTCCACGCCATCTGCACCATCAGCGCCACCGCCGGGGTCCGGTACTTCGGATGCAAACGCCCCGCGCCTCGAAAGAAAAGCCCATCCTTCGCCATGGCGTAATAAACCCGGGCTCCCGCCAGAATCAGGCCGTTCACGCAGCCAAAGGTTGAGACCATAATGGCCACCGCCATCAGCCCCGCGCCCTTTGCCCCGAACATCACATCCAGCACCGCCGTCGCCACCCGGTCGTCAGCGGCATACTGGATTCCTCGCGCCATCGCCGTGGCTCCATTCGGGTCGCCCCACAACGGCAGCACGCTCAGGTACACAAAATTCACCGCGATGTAGAGCGCGATGACCAATCCCGTGCCCAACCCCAGCGAGAGCGGCAAATTGCGCTGCGGATTCTTTACCTCTCCCGCCGTAAAGGTCACATTGTTCCAGGCATCGGCGGAAAACAGCGACCCCACCTGCGCCACCGCCACCGCCGTTACCACCGCAAGCAATCCGCTCTCTCCCAGCGAAACTCCGCTGCCGCTCCTGCCCCAGAAGCTTCCAAAATTGGCGGCCACCGCCTCTGCATTGCGTCCCACAAAAACTCCCAGGAGCACCAGGCCAAACAAAGCCGCTGATTTGGCGAAGGTAAACAGGTTCTGCACCATCGCGCCGGTGCGTACTCCGAAGATGTTCACCACCGACAGCAGCACCACAACCACAATCGCCACCAGGTTCTGCGAGTTCAGGCCCACTTCCATATTGCCCAGCACCATGGGCCCGAACGGAATCGCCGGTACTTTTCCGATATACCAAATCCAGTGCTTCGCCGATATCGCCGGAAACAACACCCCCAGGAACTTCCCGAAGGCCACGCCCACCGCCGCGATGGTCCCCGTCTGGATCACCAGGAAAAGCGTCCAGCCGTAAAGAAAGCCCCACAATGGCCCCAGCGCCTCGCGCAGATACACGTACTGCCCACCCGCATGCGGCATCATCGCCGCCAGTTCGCCATACGACAGCGCCGCCGCAATCGTTAGAAATCCCGTAACCACCCAGGCAAGAATCAGCAGCGCAGGCGAACCCACCGTCCGTGCGATATCCGCGGAGACGATAAAAATTCCCGACCCAATCATCGATCCGATCACCAGCATGGTGGCGCTGGTCAGTCCCAGTCCACGCAGCAGCTCCGAATCGCCGTTCGCCCGGCCCGGACTGGCCCCGGAAATGGCTGGATCACCCGAAGAACTCACGAATTCCTTCCCCGTTGCCGCGCGATTGAATGCTCAAAATCCACATCCATGCCTTGGAACGGATACGCTCCCATGCAGGGAACACCGCTTGTATATAGAAGACCGGAATATAGAAGATAAGAGATGGGCGGAGACTACACCATTCAATCCCGCGCCGCCAGTCACCAGCCCGTTGCCCGCACACGGGAGCGCGGGGCCTCAGCCCCGCGGAATACGGCCAAGACCCTCTCTGGTGAGGAACTCCCGTGCGGACATCCCCGGCTTCCTCAGCAAGTCCGAAATCACCGCCACCGAGTCGGCCCCAGCCGCCAGCACCTCCCGGAAGTTAGCCCGGGTAATGCCTCCAATCGCTACCAGCGGTTTGGTTGTAAGCGCCCGTGCCGCTCGTACCCCCTCAATCCCCACCACTGGATCGGGATTCTCCTTGCTCCCCGTGGCGAATACCGGACCAATCGCGATATACGTCGCATCCGTTAACTCCGCCGCCAGCACCTGCCCCGGGTTGTGCGTGGAGACGCCCAGCCACATCTCCTCGCCAATGACCCGCCGCACTGCCTCAGGCGAGAGATCGTCCTGGCCGGTATGCACCCCGTCGAACTCTGCCGCCAGACATAAATCCGCACGGTCATTCATGATCAAGGTCACTCCGGAACTCTCCATCGAAAACATTCTCTTCAGCCCCCGGGCGTGCGCCAGCATCTGCCGCGGACTTCCCTGCTTATTGCGGTATTGCATCAGGGTCACGCCACCGGCCTCCAAATCGCGCGCATGGGCAAAAAGAGCCGCATCGTCCGCGAAGCAACTGGCATCCAGGACCGCATACAGCCGGGGAAGTTTTGCTTGAGCAGGCTTCACTTTTTATTTATTCGAAATTCTGGCTGATTCAAAACCGGAAGGTGATTGCATGGGCTCGGGCCAATACCGCGGACCTGAAAAACCCGCGCAATCCTTCCCTACACCGCGACTTTGCCCTTTTCCCTGCGCTCTGGCATGAACCGTTCCATGAACTTCGTATCGAAGCGCCCGGCGCGGAAGTCCGCATCCGCCAGTATCTTCCGCTGCAGCGGAATGCTTGTATAAATCCCTTCCACAATGAACATCTCCAGAGCCCGGGCCATCCTTGCAATCGTCTCTTCGCGATCTTTGCCATGCACAATCAGCTTGGCAATCAGCGAATCATAATAAGGAGGCACCACCGCGCCCGCATGCATCGCCGTATCCACCCGCACCCCGGTTCCGCCCGTGAAGTGGAATACGTTGATCTTTCCCGCCGATGGCGTGAACTTCTCCGGATGCTCTGCATTGATCCGGCACTCCATCGCATGCCCTCGCGGATGCCTCTTCCCCGGATACACCGACTCCAGCTTCTCCCCCAGCGCCAGACGGATTTGGCTCTTCACCATATCCACGTCCATCACCATCTCGGTCACCGGATGCTCCACCTGAATCCGAGTGTTCATCTCAATGAAGTAGAGCTTTCCATCCTCATCCATCAGGAATTCGACCGTTCCGGCGTTCACGTAGCCAATTTTTTCCAGCGTGCTCGAGAGCAGATGCCCCATCCGGGCCCGCAG
>DASZRZ010000341.1:0-6113 GCA_035548935.1 Terriglobales bacterium | reverse complement strand
GCTCTTCTGATCCACCATGGCAGATTCGATTTCGCTCTTCACCTCGTCCAGGGACTTGAGCTGCGCGGCCTTCTTATCCTCGACCTGCAGAATGTGGAAGCCATAGGTGGTGCGAATGATTCCGCTGGTGCTTCCCTTGGGGAGCGAAAATGCCGCCTGTTCAAACTCGGGGACGGTGCGTCCGCGCTGAATCCAGCCCAGGGAACCGCCCTGCGCCGCGCTGCCGGGATCGTCGGAGTTCTTTTTCGCCAGCTCGGCGAAGTTGCCTCCCTTTTTAACCTGAGCCAGAAGGTCTTCAGCCTTCTGCCGCGCCGTGCTTACCGCTTTCTCGTCCATTTTGCCGTCGGCGGCGGGCGCGGGGGTTTTGATCAGGATATGCCGCACCTGCACCTGCTCGGGGCTGCGATATTGGTCCTGGTGGTCGGTATAGAACCTCTGGACCTCTTCGCTGCTTACTTTGACGGAGTCATGGAGCTGAGCGGCATCGACCACTACATATTCGATCTTGCGCTTTTCCGGAAGGGAGTTAGCGTACTGCTGTTTGTTCTTGTTGTAGAAATCCAGCAGGTCCTTATCGGAAGGGTGGATGTCTTTTTCCACGCTCTCAAGCGAAACCACAGCGTATTGAAACTTTACCTTGATGTTCTCGTGCCGGTATTGCTTGAGGATATCCGACTCGCTTACGGTCAGCCCGGCCTCCACTGCGTTGCGAAGTTTGCCGACCAGCATGTCGAGCTTCATCTGCTTTTCAAATTCCGGAACCGGAACCCCGGTGGCCTGGGTAATAAACGACTGGTAGGCCTCATCGCCAATAAACTGTCCACCGGGAAACAGCTCGGGGATCCGGCGTAAAGATTCGCGCAGTTCGGCATCGCTCACCGTGAATCCCATGCGCGCGGCTTCCACCTGGAGAGCTTTTTTGGAGATCAGCGTATCGGCCGCGCGCTGGCGCATGAAGGGCATAAGCTGCGCCGGCATGCCACGAGGAAACTGCTGGCGGCCCAACTGCCGGGCAAGCAGGTCAACATCCGTCAGCAGAATCTCCTGCCCGCCAACCGTGGCTACCGCATTGGCCGAACCGCCCCCATAGCCGAGGGCGTCTCCGAGGATTCCACCGGGAACCATGGCGACGACCATTGAGCCGCAAATGATGAGCAGCAGCACTCCAAGAACGATTTTTTTTGCCTTGCCCTGCGTTTGGAGAAATCGAATCATTTTGCGGAAACTCCCTCGAAATATTGTTCAGTCAGCAGTTGGCTGACTTTGCCCGGGCACACAAACTCCCGCCACCGGACGCCAGCGACCATTGAAACTATGATTGGAAAACCATTGCAATTATAAATGATGGAGGGCGCCATCCCGCGCCAGGGAGCGAATCCTCTATTCCGGGGGCAGCCCGCTGATCTTTACGCCGCCCGAGTGCACTTTGTATCGAATATTAATTCCCACCAGCAGAGCGGTAATCGATTCCACAATACGGCTGTTGTCGAGTTTGCCACCATCCACCGGCCGGACACCGGGGATCAGGCGCGCAAGTTCGAATGCGGCAGCGCGCGAACGCTCATGGTCGCTGCAAACAATTACGTCGCAATCCAGGGCTCCGGTGCTGTTGAGCAGGGAAGCGGAGACATTATGGAACGCACCCGCCACCGCCACGTGCGGTGGAACCAGCTCCGCGGCCTGTTCCGCCGCCGAACCCTGCCACACGCCCACCAGTCTGGTTCCACGGTCGCCCACGCTGGTGGCCAGCGGAACCACGGTGGTGATCAGGACGGAGGGGTTTACGAAATGTTTCGCCAGATGCTTCAGGGTTGCGATCTGGGCCTCGAAGGGAACCGCCAGAACGACCACGCTGGCAGCGGCAACGGCGGCGGCATTCTCCATGCCTTCCACCTCGCCGCCCGAGCGGCCAGCGATTTCGTGCGCGGCCATGCGGGCGCGGTTCTCGTCCCGCGAACCGATAATCACGTGCAGGCCCGCGCGAGCCCAGCGGACCGCTAGGCCTTCGCCCTCGGTGCCGGTTCCGCCGACAATTGCGACCTTGTGAATTTTTTCTGTGGGAGCGTTCACGGGGACTAAGTTTAGCAGCAAGACGAAGTTTTGCAGGAAGACGAACTTTAGCCGGAGGACGTGCGCTGGCGGCTATCCGGCCATGGGCGTCGCGGCTTTCATCCCGGGAATGTCAGCCATCTCTGGAATATCCGTCACACCCGGAATACCAGCGGCTGGTTGAATTCCGGCGGCACTTCGAATATCGGTTCGCTGAAGAATGGTATAGGCGGTATTCCGCTGGGCCGGTGTGCGTCCCAGTTGGCGAATTCTTGCGTGGAACTCTTCGACGGCCATGTGCTGTCCCGAAGTGGCGCCCGCCAGCCGGGAGATATTTTCCTCAATCAGCGTTCCGCCGTAGTCGTTGGCCCCCACCTCGAGGCAGAGTTGGGCTATTTCGCGGCTCAACTTCACCCACGACACCTGGATATTATTGATCGCCCCGGCAAGCATTACGCGCGCCAACGCATGAATCTTCATGTGTTCGGCCAGCGTTGGCCCCGGGCGGGCGCCGCCTTCCAGGTACAGCAGTGTGTTCTGGTGCACAAACCCCAAGGGCACGAACTCGGTAAAGCCGCCGGTATCGTTCTGAATCTCGCGCAGCATGAGCAGTTGCGCCACCCAGTGACGCGTACTCTCCACGTGGCCATACATCAGGGTGCTGGTGGTGCGAATTCCGAGACGGTGGGCGGTGGTGATGATCTCCCGCCACTGTGCGGTGGTGAGCTTGTTGCGCGAGACTATGTGGCGGATTTCATCGTCGAGAATCTCCGCCGCCGTGCCCGGAAGGGTATCGAGTCCATTCTCCTTAAGCATGGATAGGTAATCGCCGCAGTTCAGGCCGGTGAGTTCCATGCCATAAGCAACCTCCATGGGGGAGAAGGCGTGGGCGTGCATGCCGGGGACCGCGCTCTTTACCGCGCGCAAAATATCGCGGTAGTAGTAGGGAGGCAGTCCATGCGGAAGTCCACCCTGAATGCATACCTCGGTTGCGCCCATGGCGTGCGCCTGACGGGTCTTTTCGGCAACCTCTTCCACAGTGAGAAAGTAGGTGCCGGGCTGGCGCGGCCCAAGGCTGAAGGCGCAGAACTTGCAACCTACAAAACATACGTTGGTGAAGTTGATGTTGCGGTTGACCACGTAGGTTATGACATCCCCTGCCAACTCACGGCGCAGCAGGTTTGCCGCCACGCAGAGTCCCTGGAGGTCGTCGTGCTCGGCCTCGCAGAGGAGCAGGCAGTCTTCCGGAGAGAGGTCCGCAGCGCTTTTCGAGGTGAGTACGCGCTCAAGTACGGATCGAAGGCGGGAGGAGAGACGAGGAGCAACATCCTCCCATGCCATTTGTCCGATGCCTGTGAATGTGCTGAGCATGTTCGCCATGGTATCAGCAAGGTTGCCGGTTGCTAAAGATTGAGGAAGCTAAAGGCGTGGTGCTCAATGAGCACGATGTTAACGGAACAGATCCCGCTCTCTTGCGCGGAGCAGGTCCCTGGCGCTGCCCCGGCCCGGTTCGTAGTCGTAGCCGCGAATGATGCAGGCAGGCATACGGCTCAATTTTCCGCAGGCCAGGCCAGCCATGCCGGCCAGTTCGTCGGCCACGGCCTCCACACTTACCCGTAAAGGAAAGCCATGCGGGTCGCGTTCCTGGCGGAAGTCGCGGAAGGCCTTCATCCCGGCCAGTCCGATGGTGAACTCAACCAGTCCCTCGCGCCAGGGGCGTCCAAAGGTGTCGGAGATAACAACCGGAACGGCGAATCCAAGCTGCTTTCGCAGCGCGTTGTAGATTTTTTGCGCCGAGCGGCAGGGATCGCGCGGCAACAGGACTGCGCTTTGCCCGCCGTCTACATTCGACAGATCAACCCCCGAGTTGGCACAGATAAATCCATGAGGCGTTTCGGTGATGAGCACGCCATGGCCTTTTCGCACCACGCGGACACTTTCGTCGAAGACAAGTTGCACCACGCGGGCATCCACCTGATGAGCCGCTGCCCATCGGCGGGCCCGCAACGATGGAATCACGGTGTCGAGGGCCACGATGCGGCCCTCGGCCTTGGAGACGATCTTGTGGGTTACCACCAGAATGTCGCCCGCGGCGAGTTCCATGCGATTGCCGGCGAGCGCGGCGATGATGAGCTGCGCCAGCGAGTCGCCAGGGCGAACCTCACCGATGCCGGGAATGGGAATCGCCGAGAGCATTTCAGTTGCAGCCTTCCGTAAGGTGGATTCAGGCTCCGGGAGCTTCTGCCCCGGCGGATGCCTTCCAGCTTTTGGCAATGTCCCATTGGCGGAGCAGCCTCTGTGCGCGACTGGTTCCCTCGCGGTCCAGCAGCAGGGACGCATCGGCGCCATTGTCAACGTCCAAAGCAATCCCGGGAAGTTTCAGAATCACGCATGGCTTTCCGGTGGCTTCGGCGGCGGCGCGGTGCGGCTCAAAACTGTCGTTGCCAAAGCGCAGAGGAAACAGCGCTGCGGGACTTCGCAAAACCGCGTTGGTTCCACGGCCATCCGCCGCCGGAACAAGCACAGTGCCCTCGGGAGGAGCGGCGCTCAGGATCGCCTCAATCTCTGCGGGGGTAATGAGTGGAATATCCCCCGGAAGCACCAGCGTGAACCCCGCGCCTCGCTGCTGGCAGACGCTTGTGGCCATGGCGATGGCTTCGGTTTCGCCTGCGTTTTCGTTGTCGGCGATTACCTGGAAGCCATGTCTTCGAGCCAGAGCGGTCGCGAACGCATCTCCCGTTACCACCGCTGCCGGGGGTTTTGAGGGCGCGCAAGCAATGGCATCAAAAATATCCTCAAGCATGGCATGCGCCAGTTCGGTACGACGCGTCTGGTCCAGCACGGGCGCGAGACGCTGCTTGGCGAACGCCAGATTTTTTACCGGTATCAGGATCATTGGATATGGATCATTAGATATTGATCAGTCGATATTGATCATTGGGCGGATTACGATCCCTGGGCCTTGCGGGCGTGCTGCCGCGCGGCCTCGATTGCCGCTTTTGCCAGGGCCGTTTTCTCTTCGGCGGTTCGCATCAGTGCCTGGGTGGGGAAGGGATGCACTCCTAGCTCTTCAATTCGCGAGCTCTCGCCGGCATCGCGATCATCGATGATCAGAACGTCAATGAAATCGCGATAAGCCTCGGCGACCCCAGCAGCGGAGTTGTGCATGTCCATGGCTCGCATCAGGTCGCCGGAGGGACCGGATACAGCCGCGCCCGCCACGATGGGGCTGACCGCCACAACCGGAGCCGGGGTGGTGCGCAGCGAATCGCGGACGCCGGGAATGGAAAGAATTGGCCCGATGCTTGTCACCGGGTTACTGGGGGCCAAAAGCACAATCTCAGCCTTCTGGATGGCATCAATTACGCCGGGCGCTGGTTTGGCCTCTCCCGCGCCAACAAAATGCACTTCAAGAACCGTGCTCTGGTACCGCTCCCGGACAAAGTACTCCTCAAATGATAGCTCGCCATGCGGTGTGCGAACCCGGGTCTCCACACTGGCATTGGACATGGGAAGAATGGTGGCGGTTACGTTCAATGCCGCGGCCATCTTGCGGGTCACGTCCGAAAGGGTCAAACCAGAGGACATCAATTCGGTGCGTCGCAGGTGAGTTGCCAGATCAAGGTCTCCGATCTGGAACCAGGATTCGGCCCCCAGAGAGCCCATCCTCTTCAGACAGTTAAATGTCTCGCCTTCCAATCCCCATCCGCGTTCACGGCTGAGCAGGCCCGCCAATGCGTAGGTGATGGAGTCCAGATCGGGAGAGACATAGAGCCCCCACCAGCGCATGTCGTCTCCGGTGTTTACGACGCAGGTCAGGTCCTTGGGATCAATGTTCTTCGCCACGCCCTCAACGAACTTTGCGCCGCCGGTGCCGCCGGTGAGTACGGTGATCAAGAGGATCTCCTTGAAACTTCAATCTCGTGGGGATTTACGGTGGGGGCGCTTTGCGGCCTATCTTCTCCGCAACTCCGGGCGTAACCATCGACGGTGGCGGCGGCGAGGATGCCTTCGCGGCCCGGTCCGGGTGTTTGCAGCGCCATGGGCAGAAATTCAGGATATAC
>DASZRZ010000340.1:0-9414 GCA_035548935.1 Terriglobales bacterium | reverse complement strand
CATGCCGGTGACGGCAATCTTCACCCCTGCATTCTCTTCGACCCACGAGACCCCGCTCAGGTGCATCGCACCCACGAGGCGGGCAGGGAGATTCTGGAATACTGCATCCAGGCCGGCGGTACAATCACCGGCGAGCACGGCATCGGCATGGAGAAGAACGAACTCATGGCCAGCCTCTTCACCGCCGATGACCTCGACATAATGCAGCGCCTGCACGATGCCTTCAATCCGCTGTCGATGCTGAATCCGCAAAAGGTGTTCCCCACCAGTCGAAGCTGCCGTGAGACGGCGCAATCCCGCCCACCAGCGCTGGCGGGGGACTTGTGAGCGCCTCGGTCGCGGCCGCGAGCATGGCCGCTAGTCTGGCGGAACTGGTGGGTGATCGCCATGTGAATACCGATGCCTCGCGCCTTACGGCATTCTCGATTGATGGTGTTGTTCCGCGGATTGAAGTCTCTCCGCAAAGCGTGGAAGAGGTGGCTTCGGTTCTGCGCTTTTGCGAAGGCAACGGTCTGGTGGTGGTTCCCGCCGGGGGATTCACCGCGCAGCTCACTGGGCGTCCACCGCAGCGAATCGACGTGCTTCTGCGTACCAACCGCCTCAACGCCATTGAGCACTACGATCCCGGTGACCTGACCATTGGCGCCGGTGCCGGAGTGACCCTGGCGGGAATACATTCCACACTGGCCGAACATGGCCAGATGCTGCCAATCTCTTCTCCCAATCCGGAGTCCGCAACATTAGGTGGAGTTTTGGCCCGCTCGGCACACGATCCCCGCAAGCAGGGATACGGTGGATTGCGCGACTTCTGCATCGGCATACGATTCGTCACCGCTGACGGCAAATTTGCCAGGGCGGGAGGCAGGGTGGTCAAGAACGTTGCTGGTTTCGATCTGATGAAGCTGCTGATTGGAAGCCACGGCACCCTTGCCGTGATTGTCAGTGCCAGCTTCAAGGTCTTTCCTTCTCCGCGCCAGACGTGCACCTTCATGGCCCCTTTTCAGACCATGGCTGCGGCACTCCAGTTCCGGGATCGTATTATTGCTTCTCCGCTGACCCCGATGTGCCTGGAACTTCTATCTTCGGAAGCGCAGCGATTTGCCGGACTCTCCCCCGTTGCCAATTCTCCCTGGTTTATGCTGGTTCGCGCCGCCGGTTCCGCGGCGGTGTTACAGCGCTATCGCACCGATTTAGGAAGTGCCATAGCGTGGGAGATCGACGGCGATCCCGAAGCAAGGCTTTGGGACGGCATCGGCAACTTCACCAACGCTGCCGCCGCCAACGACTCCATGGTGCTCGGAATTTCGGTGCCGGTGTCGGATGTCGAGCGGGTGGTGGATATTTGCAAGCGGACCGCACTGGGGCATGCCAGTGTTCTTTCCGTAATCGCCAGCGCAGGAGGGGGTAATCTCCGCTGTGCCTTTACCTCTCCTTCTGAAGCGAGCCCCGGCTGGCCGGTGCTCGTGCAAAATCTCCGGTCCACCCTGGGGCCCGGCGCCTCCGCTGTAGTGCTGCGTTGCGGTACCGGAACCAAGCGCGAGCTGGATGTATGGGGCGCCTCGCCCACGGATATTGCCTGCATGCGCGCCGTTAAGTCGGCGCTCGATGGTAACGACATTCTCAACCGCGGGAGGTTTCTCCTCTGAACACCACGGATACATCGCAAGCTGAGCAGGCGGAGACTCCCTCAAACTTCTCGACCGGCGACCGTCCTACATGGGAGCTGTATTCGCAATGCATCCATTGTGGTCTCTGCCTGCGGCAGTGTCCCACCTACCGGGTGCTCGGGCTGGAAGCGGATTCACCGCGAGGCAGGATTTATCAGATTCTCCAGGTGGATTCCGGGCGTCTGCCCATCGGCGATTCCTTTGCGCTGCACATGGATCGTTGCCTCGGATGCCGCGCCTGCGAGACCGCATGCCCCTCGGGCGTGGAATATGGACGCATCTTCGAACGTGCGCGCACTGAAATTCAGGCCAACTACAAGCGGCCCTTTCTTGAGCGCAAGCTTCGCGATTATGCCTATCGCAATGTGCTGCAAAGGTTCAGCTCGCTGCGCCGGTGGGCCCGCATTCTGCGCTTTTATCAGCGGTCGGGATTGCAGGGGATGGTTCGCGCAACCGGCATACTCCGGCTGCTGGGTCTCAAGGAAGTTGAGCAGCTTGCGCCCCGTATTGACGATCACTTTTTCTTTGAGGAAATCGGCGCCAGGTTCCCCGCCACCGGCGAGTTGCGTGGACGTGTGGCGCTGCTCGCGGGCTGTATTGCCAGCGTTGCCTTCTCAGAGTTGAATCGCGCCACCATACGGGTGTTAAACGCCAATGGCATTGAGGTGTTTGTTCCTCCGCACCAGCGATGCTGCGGAGCGCTACATGCCCATGCCGGATATCGCAAGGAGGCGCGCGATCTGGCACGCACCAACATTCGCGCCATTCTCGACTACAAATGCGATGCCATCGTCACCAATACCGCCGGCTGCGGCGCGGCCATGAAAGAGTATGACGACCTGCTAGCGGAAAGCTCCCGCTATGCCGCCCGGGCGCAGTTGTTTGCCGCAAAGGTCAGAGATGTGACCGAATATCTGGCGGAAGTGGGGCTCCTCCCGCCGGTAACCCCCATCCATGAGCGCGTGACCTTCCAGGATTCCTGCCATCTTGCCCACGGACAAAAGGTCCGCAACCAGCCCCGCGAATTGCTCAAGGCCGTGGGAGTGGAGTTGGTAGAGATGCCGCGGGCCGACCAGTGCTGCGGCAGCGCAGGCACCTACAATGTGACCCAGAATGAGCTGTCCATGGAAATCCTGAAGCTCAAAATGGACGACGTAGCAAGCATCCCCGTGGATGTCATTGCTACGTCGAACGTCGGCTGCATCATGCAGCTAAAGGCTGGAGTTCAGCAGCGCGGACTGCAAAGGGAAGTGGTTCACGTCATTAACCTGCTCGACCGGGCCTATGCAAAACCCGTCGAGTCCCGTAAGCGCCGCAAACGGCACAAGCAGCCTTCGCGTTAACGCTGCAGGTGGGCTTCCACGAACCACAGGTCTTTTTCGGTTTCGCGCAGCACCTCGGTCAGCAGGTCGGAGGTTCCTTTGTCTCCAATGTCGTCGGCTTTATCGATGTCCTTCCGCACATTGCCTGCCCATGCGCCAAGCCGCGCCGTGAGAGCCTGCACATGGTCCTCTCCGGAGACCGCCTGAAGCTCATATTCCGGAAGGCTCGAGGTTTTTGCGGCCTGCCGCGCCGTGCCGTTGGCCGTCCCCCCTAACGCGGTGATGCGCTCGGCAATCAGGTCGGTTTGGGCCTCCAGGTGGGTGGCAACGGAGTCGAACAGTTCATGCAGTTGGATGAACTCCATCCCCCGCACATTCCAGTGCGCATACTTGGTCTGGCTTTTCAGGTCGCTCACGTCTGCCAGGCGGGCGTTGAGAAGTTCCACAAGCTGCGCCCGCTTGTCCTCGGATAAGTCCACGCTGTTACGGAATAAACGGTGTCCGGTCGAAGTCGCCATAGGTCCCTCTTTCTCTCCTCGCAATTCGATGCGCTCAGTCTTCCCCGGTTGCGGAAAAAACTAACGTATCCAGATTACTCTTCCCCATGAAGCCTTAGAAAGCATTAGCCGCGCAGGTTACAAGCCGGTCCATGAAGGCCGGCTTGCTCAAAATAAGCCTCCAGCGCCCGGCCCAACCCATCCAGGGCCTCACGGGAGAGCTTTTCCTGCATGCTCTGAAACAGATGCTGTTCTTCTTTACGCACGTGCAACGAAAGACGGGAGGCAAAATCCAGCAGCCCGGCGTCGGTCGCGCTTCCGGCAATAAGCACCGGATTCGACCTGATCTGTTCATGCTCCAGCAATAATTCGTCCACCAGGGGAGCCAGCCCCGGAAGGCTGCGCGCAACCGGGAAGATCACCTGTTCCTCGGCCTGGAAGTGCTTCAGGCCCTCCTCCTGAAAAAGGTCTTTGGCCTCCCGTTGTAGAGCCTCCAGCGTGGAACCGGCAATATTTATGGGCGGCGGCCCTTGAACCGGCTTTCCTGATAGGGAACGTTCGATCTTCACACACAGTGCCAGCACGCCATGATGCTGGCGCGAAAGCGGAATCAGCGATTTGTCGCGCAACATGCTGGTATCCTTTCCCTGGCTGGTATTCTGCAAAGCGAACTGCCGTTGAGTCCGCAATGGCTACAGTTGAAAGTTTTGACCGCCGGGTTGTGCTGGAAGGCTCTCGGGGAAACTTCAAACTATAGTGTCCTGAAGCATAAGGTTAGAATTACAAGATTGAAACTGGAAACTCCGGAACTTGAAATTGCTTTCTTTTAAGGAGATCGATGGCTGCAACCGGTGAACTGATTCGCATGATGAACTACGTGGATGACATGGTAGCTACCCTGCGCCGCATCAGCGCTACTGTGCCCTTTATGACCCAGGAAGAAAAAACCCGCCTTGCTGAATATATCCGCAAGTTCCAGCCCAGCCTCGACGGCGTATTGGATTCCCTCGAAAAGGGCGCGGCCCGCTGATTCCCGTGATCCAGACCATCGCCGTTATTGGCGCGGGGCCAATCGGACGCGGCATCGCCCATGCTGCTGCCTCGGGAGGCTACCGCACAATTCTCGAGGACATCCTGCCGGCATCCCTGCGGCGGGCTCAGGGCGAGATTCGGAACAGCCTCGAAACCGGCATTGAGCGTGGGGTGCTTACCCGCGCCGATGCCGAGGCCATCGGCAGCCGCATTGAGTATGCCGGGAATATCGACTACGCCGCCCGCGAAGCCGACCTCGTAATCGAGGCCGTGCCCGAGGAGATGGAATCGAAGCTCGAGATTTTTACCCTGCTCGATCGCACCTGCCGTCCCAACACGATTCTGGCGTCCAATACATGGGCTCTGAGCATTACGGACATCGCTTCCATCACCTATCGTTCGCAAAACATCGTGGGAATGCGCTTCTCTCAGCCGGTCGAGGCCATGGAAAAATTGGAAGTAGTCCAGGCCCTTGGAACAAGCCCGGAAACGCTGGCTGCCGTTGTCGAGGTGGGCCGCCGCATGGGGAAGATAGTGGTGATCGTGCCGGAGTTTCCCCCACACAACTCCGAGTCCAACGCGGCCAGGCCGTTGATTGGTTGAGATTGAAACTACCTGACTTTGAAACTGCTTGACTTCGAGTGTCCGGTTGGCGCAACTTCTTCTCCGGGCCAGTGTCTTAGTCCACTGCAATCCTCACCTTCAGGAGTTAACCGTGGAACGAAAACAGGCGTCGGAATTCGATCAGGAGCTGCTCAACCTCTTTGACCGCTACGTGCACGGTGGCATCAGCCGCCGCGAGTTTCTGGATGGCGCCGCCCGGTTTGCCGTGGGAGGCCTCACCGCCACGGCCCTGTTCGAAAGCCTGCGTCCCCAGTATGCCTTTGCCGAACAGATCGCCAAGGATGACGACCGCATCAAAACTCAATATGTGAACTACGCTTCCCCGCAGGGCTCTGGCAAGATGCGCGGCTATCTGGTGCAGCCGGTGAAAGCCAAGGGCAAGCTGCCCGCCATCGTTGTGGTTCACGAGAATCGCGGACTCAATCCCTATATCGAAGATGTTGCCCGCCGTCTCGGCGTCGAAGGCTTTCTGGTATTTGCCCCCGATGGGTTGACCCCGGTCGGAGGATATCCAGGAAACGACGAAGAGGGGCTGAAGCTCCAGGCGCAGCTCGACGGGGGCAAGATGTTCGAAGACTTTGTTGCCGCCGTGGCCTTCCTCAAATCTCACCCTCAATCCACAGGCAAGGTTGGAATCGTCGGCTTCTGCTATGGGGGAAGTGTTTCCAACAAAATGGCGGTCCGCGTTCCCGACCTGGCGGCGGCGGTTCCGTTCTACGGCGGGGCGCCACCGCTGGACGATGTGGCGAAGATCAAGGCGCCGATGCTGCTTCACTTCGCGGGACTCGACGAGCGGGTGAATGCCGGATGGCCCGCTTTTGAGGCCGCTTTGAAGAAGAATAATGTGAAGTATCAGGCTTTTATTTACGAGGGCGTCAACCACGGCTTCCACAACGACACCACTCCCCGATATGACGAAAAGGCTGCCAGCCTGGCCTGGGAGCGCACGCTGGACTTCTTCAAGAAGAACGTGAAGTGAGAAGAATGTGAGGCGGGGCAGTACGTAAGCCGCCTTGTGGCGTGTGTCCCGCCTTCTTCAGCCTTACGCAGTTCCCGGCGTTACGCCAGTTCGAGGTCGATCTTCTTTGCGTCCGCGTTGACGCCGGTAATCCGGAACTCGCGGATTTGCCCGGCGCGGACCTCCTCGGGCCTGGGGGCTGCGGTTCCTCCACCCTTCCAGTGCGACTTCAGCATGGAACTCAACGATGACAGATCCGCCTTGGCCTCGCTCCGGACCTCTTCTTTCGCCGGACTCTGCGCGCCAATGCCACAAATGGCCTGTATGCCCTCGCCCAGTTCCACGCGGGCCTTGCCCTCGGAAATATCAATAATGCGGCCAGAGACCACGTCGCCCGCCTTGCGCTCCGCGATGTATTCATCGAGGCTGGTGGGGACCATCTGCTTGATGCTGAGTCCCAGGGTTCGCTTCTCCCGGTCGAGTGCAATCACCTGTGCCTGAACCGTCTGGCCAACCTTCAGCACCTCTTGCGGATGGTTGATACGCTTCTCCGCACTGATCTCGCTTATGTGGATCAGTCCTTCGATGCCCTCGGCCACCTGCACAAAGGCCCCAAACTTTGTAATGCTTGTGACGGGAGCTTCAATGATGGTGCCCACGGCGAATCGCTGCGTCGCATCGGCCCAGGGATCTCCCAGCATTTGCTTCAATCCCAGGGAAATGCGCCGCTCCCCGGCGTTGACCCCGAGGATTACGGCGTCCACGGTTTCGCCCGGCTTTACGATGTCGTTGGCTCTTCTTAGCTTCTTGGCCCACGACATCTCCGAGATGTGGATCAAGCCCTCAATTCCCGGTTCAATCTCTACAAACGCGCCAAACTCCACCACACGCGTGACTACACCTCGCACCCGCCCGCCAACCGCGTACTTTCCGGCCACGGCATCCCACGGATGCGGCTGGAGCTGCTTCATGCCCAGCGAGATGCGCCGCTGACCGGCTTCCACCTTCAGCACTTTGACTTCGACCTGCTGGCCTACCTTAAGCACATCCTCGGGCTTGCTGATGCGTGTCCATGAGATATCGCCTACGTGCAGCAGACCGTCCACTCCACCGAGGTCGATGAACGCGCCATAATCCGTCAGGCTGCGCACCTCGCCGCTCAGAATGTTGCCCTCCTGGATTTGCGAATAGCGATGATCCCGGGTGGATTTCTCCTCCTCTTCGAGAACTATGCGGCGATCCACCACAACATCCTCGTCTGCCACGTCGAGCTTGATGATCCGGCAGCGGATTTCCTGTTCGACCAGTTTCTCCATCCCGGCGGCATCGCGGGCGCCGCTGCGCGATGCGGGCATGAAGGCGCGCACGCCCACGTCCACGCTCAATCCGCCCTTCACCACGCCGGTGACTGTGCCGATGACCGTAACCCTGTCGGTGAAGGCCTGCTGCAATGAGGTCCAGTCCTTGGGACGCTCGACCCTGGTGCGCGAGAGCTCGTAGTAGCCTTCGGCATCGCGGCCCTTCACCGACACCAGCACCTTATCGCCGGGATGGGGTACTTCTCCGGCGGACTGAAAGACGGCGAGGGGAAGAATCCCTTCGCTCTTGAACCCAATATCGAGGAAGACCGATTCGCCGTTGACGAGGATGACCCTGCCTTCGATCTGTTTGCGGCCATCTTCGCCCGTACGCGCATGGTCCTGCTCGTACTGGGAGAGCATTTCGCGGAAAGACTGATCGGACTCGGAGTTCGATGGAATCTCTGGTTTGCCTGCCTGGGACATGGGAAGGTTTACGGCCTCATTGGTGGAAAGAATCTCACCAGGAATGATATCGTACTGGCTTTGCGGACTTACTGCGGCAGCCGTGTGGACTGGTACATCACCCACTGCCATTGTTTTCCGTTACGCTTGTAGACCTCGCTGAAGTGCATGGGGAAGGACACATCTTTTCCCCGGACCATGCCGATAAGGTGGCAGCGGCCGGTCAGCAGGGCGGAATCCCCGTAAACGCGTACTTTTACGTCCTGCAATTCCAGTCCCAGGAACTTCCACGTGACATTTTTCATATCGGAAAGGAATTCCGTTTTGGTCTGCGTCGCGCCGTTGCTGTGCGTGTAGGTGAAATCGTCGGTCATGAACTTTTCCAGCATGGGTACGTCGGCCCGTAAAAGCGCCGCCACCCGCTCCTGATCGACCTTGCGAATCTCCTGTTCGGCCTTGGACTCTTGTGCGCCGTAGGAGGCGGCGTGGGTAAGCACCAGGAATATCGAGAGCAGTAAAGGTTTTCTCATAACTTACCTCCGCTTGTGCGGGAAGATAACAAATTGAACCACCGGCATGACCCAGGGTTTGGCGAAGGATCATACCGCATTCAGTACGGATTTCCTCGCCACTGTCTCAGACCATCTCCCGCCAGATGTCGCGGAAGTCAAAAAATCCCTTTTTCCCTCGCAGCCACTCCGCGGCCTGGACCGCCCCTTCCGCGAAGCCGCGGCGGGACTTCGCCTCATGCGACAGCGTGATGGTATCGGCCCCGGACTCGAAGGTGAGGATATGTACTCCGTTTACGTCGCCTTCGCGAATCGAGCTGATGGGGAGCTTGGCTCCCGCGGCTTGTTCGACAACCTGCTGCAAAGCCACAGCGGTACCGGAGGGGGCGTCCTTTTTATGGATGTGGTGGCGCTCTTCAATGGCGCCCGAGTATTCGTGGCGCAAGGCAGGAGCGGCAGCGCGCGCGATGTCGAAGAAGAGGTTCACGCCCACGGAAAAGTTCGCGGCGTAAACAAGACCGATTCCACTGCGCTCCACCAGTTGGCGGACGCGATCGATTTCACCGTACCATCCGGTGGTTCCCACCACGATGTTGCGCTTCAGCGCGGCGCATCGTTCGATGTTCTTGAGCACGGCATGGGGAGTGGTGAACTCAATCACCACATCGACGGAAGCGAGTGAGGCCTCCGTAAGGCCGCCAGAGTCCGCGTTGTCCTGGGAGGACATCACGGAGACAGAGTGGCGGCGTTCGCGGGCGATCTCCGCGACGAGCGAACCGGTTTTTCCGCGTCCTAAAACGAGAAGGTTCATGGGAACCACCTGGTCTCCCTACCCGTTACAAAAGGCTTCTTAAGCCGTTATGGCCTGATATTCCTCGTAGGCGCCCTTAAAGTCGGTGATGGAGTGATTCTCTTCGAAGTGCCAGATGCGCGTGGCGACCTCGTCGATCAGGTCGTGATCGTGGGTGACCAGCAGCACCGTACCCTGGTATTTCTGCAAGGCGATGTTCAGCGCGTTGATGGATTCCAGATCAAGGTGATT
>DASZRZ010000339.1:0-2781 GCA_035548935.1 Terriglobales bacterium | reverse complement strand
TCGGAGCTTGGCTTTGAGCAGGATCAGGGAGAATTGGATTTTACGATTACGGTATCGCGCTTACAGCCACTATGCTGGACACCTGTATTCTCGATCAGTAAAATCGACGATGGACACTGGAAGCCCAAGCGGCGCACTGCCGCAACGGGGACGCCGCAAAGCGAAGAACGGGATAGCAGGACACCGTTTGGACACCGGCCCAGGAAACCCGCATAAACAGCGACAGGGAATGGCGCTATCGTCTAGGGGTTAGGACGGAAGATTCTCAATCTTCAAACACGGGTTCGATTCCCGTTAGCGCTACCAATTTTCGTCTTCTCTCCTGCTACTCCTGTTTCACCTCAACATCATCGTTGGTTTCGGCGGTCGTTCCGGTCATGGGATCGCCGCTATAGCTGCGGATGGAAAACGTAACCTTCGGGCTGCCCACGGGTTGGAACGTCACGCGCACCGGCTGGCGCTGCCATTGAGGAGCGGCGCATTCCGATTCCGGCAGTCCGCCCCCGTTGGCGGCGCGCAGCGGTTTGCTGAGCAGTGGCTTTCTTCGTCCCAGTTGGAACACCACCGCCAGCAGCTTTTCTCCGCTCTCTGACATTCCGCAGTACGCGGCATAATCGCGATACCAGATGGCGTCGGAATAAAAGGGATCGAAATCCGGCAGCCGCAACTGGGTAATGCGTCCAGCGCTGCCATCCACCAGCAGCCATCCTCCGCGCTGCCATGTGAACTTATGCGGCTTCCCCTCATCCTCAGGGAGCCAGTCATTCAGCCGGAAGGCGCGGCGCACCACGAACTGGCGGTCGGTAATGTCGTAGGGGCTGCCGGTGGTGAACTCTTTGAGCTGTCCATCCACGTAGAGCGGACGGACTTTGATGTCCAGGGTGTGATCCTGATTCGGTCCCACGAAAAGCTTTACCGGCATCCACTTTCCGAAGACGGCAACGTGTGTTTTAGGCGCGGCAACCGCCAACGCCGGAAGGAACAACCCCGCTACCAGTAGGAAACCCACCCATATCCGCATTCCCGAAGCGTAACTCGTGCCATTCCCGTCCGCAAGCGGGGTAAAAAACAGGGAACCTGCTTGCTAAGCGCGGGTGCGCCGCGGTTAACTGGTAATCTGGTGAACTTGCGCACAGCGCCGGCGCATCCTACACCCCCAGGGCACACATGCAAACTACGCCGCAAAGATCACGCGCACAGAAAAAGACTTCGAAGTTGCAGCTCCGTTCCCCACGCATTCTTGTCGTGGACGACAACGTGGATGACGTTCTTCTCGTGGAGCTGCTGCAAACCCAGGGATACAGGGTCAGCATTGCCCATAACGCCAGTGAGGCCGAGCAACAAATCGAGAGCAGTCCGCCGGACCTTATCCTGCTCGACGTCGTCATGCCCGGCAAGTCGGGCTGCGACCTCTGCCGCGAGTTGAAGGAAAGCCGCGTCACTCGTTTTATCCCTGTCATCCTGATCACAGGACTGGCGGATCCCGAGGAGAAGCTGCGCGGAATTGAAGCCGGAGCCGACGATTTTATCAGCAAGCCGTTTTTTCCCGTCGAGCTGTTCGCCCGCATCCGGTCTCTCCTGCGGCTGAAGCAGTTCACCGACGAATTGGAGAGCGCGGAAGACGTGTTATGCACTCTGGGGCTGAGCATTGAAGCCCGCGACCCATGCACCGAAGGCCATTGCGACCGCATCGTTCAATACGCCACGCGGCTCGGCGAGCATCTGCGGCTGGACGAGGACTCCCTGATCGCCCTGCGGCGCGGCGCCTATCTTCACGACCTCGGCAAGATCACCGTCCCCGATGAGATTCTGAAAAAAGACAGCAATCTCACCTCGGAAGAGTGGCAGCTCATGAAGCAGCATCCGCTTACCGGGGAGAGCATCTGCGCTCCACTGAGGTCGCTGCGCAAAGTGCTGCCCATTATCCGCAACCACCATGAACACTGGAACGGCAGCGGATATCCGGATGGCTTGCGCGGCGAACAGATTCCCCTGCTGGCCCGGGTGCTGCAAGTAGTGGACGTTTATGACGCGCTCACCACCGCGCGGCCCTATAAGCGCGCACTTCTTCATGAAGAGGCCGTACAAACAATCTGGCAGGAAGTGTCCGCCGGACTTTGGGATCCCGCAATCGTTCGCCAGTTTCTATTGATGATGGAAAACAGCCGGGCAGCGTGAACGAGCAGCGCAAAACCAGAACTGACTCGCAGAGAACGTACTGCGAAACAGCTCCGGGCTCTAAGCGCTTGCCGCTACAATTTTCTTGGAAAAGTGCACCGGACCCTTAGCCAGGGGCTTGGTGATGACGTCTTTACCCGGATCGAAGCTGAGCGTCAGCGTCTCGGCGCACACTCCGCAAAGCCAGAAGTATTCGATCCGGTGAACCTGCTTTTTACCCGATACTGCTGTAGGCCCCGCCACAGTACGCGAGTCGATCTGAAACAATTTGCCCTCGCGCAGGTAGTGAAACGGTTCGGTGCATTGGGGATTGGCACATTTCGAGAGCATGTTTTTGCCTTGAACCTTGAGTTGCCAGAACCTTGATTTGCCAGAACAATGAGTTGCCAGAACCGGGACATCTGTGGCTTCCTACCTGAGCCTATGATGCTTGGATATATCGCTTTCGCTCGATCTCCGCCCGTATCACCTCCGGACGTCGATCCCTGTTTTTTCCTGCGGCGTCTGGAATGCCGCTCCCCGCTCAAGTTTCCAGATAGGAATGGACGTGCTTTCCCCATCGATGCAGATTACGGGACACGGAGATTGATCGACCACCGGGTT
>DASZRZ010000338.1:0-2764 GCA_035548935.1 Terriglobales bacterium | reverse complement strand
CAGCCTGGGGGGAAGCAATCGCTTCGAAAAATTCCTTGAGCCGGTCTTCGCCTCGGGGCAGGTCGAAGGAGAAGCCGGGCATTCCGCCGCCGCTGCCGCTGGGGAAGCCGCGCACAGCGGTTCCACCGAGTATGTGCTGATGTTGCTCTCGGTCGGCGTTGCCATCGCCGGATGGCTGCTGGCTAAAAAATTCTATGGACGGGCAGGGAAGGGATACACCGAGCCCATCGCGCAGGCCGCGCCTCCCGTTTACACCCTGCTCTACAACAAATATTACGTCGATGAAGCCTACGACTATGTCTTTACCGGACGGAAGCCCATCGGCAACACACGCTTGGGCGTGATGGGAGCCGGGAACGCCTTGTGGGACTTCGATGCCAACGTGATTGACGGAGCCGTCAATGGCGCCGGATGGCTTACCCGCCGCTGGGGTTCGATCGCTTCCTGGTGGGATAAGTGGGTGATCGACGGATTGCTGGTGAATGGCCCCGCCTACGCCACCATTCCGTTGTCGTGGTTTGCGCGCTTAACGCAGTGGGGCCTGGTGCAGTGGTATGCCCTGGTGATGGTCGCCGGATTGATTGGTTTTGTCTTTTACTACCTGGCAAACCGGACGCTTTGAAGATTTTTCGAAATGGAATCGTTGTGACTTCGCACGCTAGTGGATTGAAGGCCGGAAGCTGAGAGCTATGCAGAATCACATATTGTCGATCATTCTCTTCACTCCCTTGTTGGGGACGCTGGTGCTGCTGTTCGTTCCCAGCTCCAACAAAAATGCCGTTCGCTATGTGGCGAACTTCTTCGCATTCGCGGGTTTTGTGGTCTCCCTTCCACTCATCCCGCGCTTCTGGGAGCTGCGCTTTCAACCCGGCTTCAAGTTCCTGGAGGGCACCCCCAATAACTGGATACCCTCCATTGGCGCCGGATATCAGCTGGGAATCGACGGTATCTCGTTCCTGCTGATTATCCTCACCACCCTGCTGGGAGCCATTGCGATCTTCTCTTCGTGGACCGCCATCGAAGACCGCGTGAAGGAATACTACGCGTGGTTCCTCATCCTGCAGACGGGCATGCTCGGCGTCTTCATGGCGATGGACTTCTTTCTGTTCTTCGTGTTCTGGGAAGCCATGCTGGTTCCCATGTACCTGCTCATTGGCATCTGGGGAGGGCCGCGCAAACTTTACGCGGCCATCAAGTTCTTTCTCTATACGCTGCTGGGCTCGGTGCTGATGCTGCTGGGAATCCTCTTTCTGTACTTCCATCACCACGGCGTCACCGGCGTTTACACCTTTAGTCTGCCCGCGCTCTACCAGACGGCTCCGATGATCCCGTTCCACTACGCTATCTGGCTCTTTCTGGCTTTTTTCCTTGGCTTCGCCATCAAGGTTCCAATGTTCCCCTTCCACACCTGGCTGCCCGATGCCCACGTGGAGGCTCCAACCGCCGGCTCCGTGATTCTGGCGGGTGTACTTTTGAAGATGGGGACGTATGGCTTCGTCCGCTTCTCGCTCCCGTTTTTCCCTGAGGTTGTGCGTCACCCCACCGTTCGTGGTTGGATGATTGCGCTCTCCATCATCGGAATCATTTACGGCGCGCTGGTTTCGCTGATGCAGAAGGACATCAAGAAGCTGGTGGCGTACAGCTCGGTGAGCCACCTTGGCTTCTGTACCCTGGGAATTTTTGTGCTGAATCAGGCCGGCATAAGCGGATCGATCCTCCAGCAGATCAATCATGGAATCTCCACCGGGGCTTTGTTCCTGATCGTGGGCGTGCTCTACGAACGCAGACACACGCGCGAAATCTCCGAGTATGGCGGCATCTCCAACGTGATGCCGGTCTATGCCACCATTACGATGATTATGTTCCTGTCGTCGATGGGCCTGCCGCTGCTGAATGGGTTCGTCGGAGAGTTTCCCATCCTCATGGGCGCCTTTGCCGAAAATCGCGCCTGGGCGGCATGGGCCGTTCCGGGAGTGGTTCTGGCTGCCGCCTACCTGTTGTGGCTCTATCAGCGCGTTTTCTTTGGCCCCATCACCAACGAGAAGAACCGGCACCTGCACGATCTCACCCCTCGTGAAGTTGCCTACTTTACGCCGCTGGTGATTCTGGCTTTCTGGATCGGGCTGTATCCCAAACCGTTCTTCCAGATACTCGACCAGCCTGTGAAAGAGATCGTTCACGTGGTGCGTCCATCGCTGGATGCTCCGGCAGCGGCGGAAAAGCTGACGCCCCCCGTAGCGCCTGTCGTGGAGATCCCCGCATCCGCTTTGCTTTCTCCATCTCCCGTTGCGATCGCGGCTCAAGGAAAGGCCAGCCAGAGGTGAACTCGATGCCGCAATTCTTCACCCGTACGGACTATGTGCTTTGCCTGCCGATGATTCTGTTGTCGTTATTCGGGCTGGGCGTCCTCATTATCGACCTCATGCTTCCTGTGCAGTGGAAGCGCTGGAATGCCGTCACCGCCCTGGTGGGCCTGGCCTTCGCAACCGCCGCCACCATTCGCCTCCAGATCGATTCCTTCGCCGATGGAACCCGGGTGCTGGGCAGCTTTGGTTTTCTCTCACGCCAGGGAAACGAAATTACCGGCTTAATGCGCATTGACGCCTACGCCATCTATTTCTTCTATCTTTTCTTGCTGGCCGCCGCGGTTTCCATCGTTCTTTCCGTCCGCTACCTTGAGATCGAGCGTGAGAACCACGGCGAGTTTTATGCCCTCGTCCTGTTTTCGCTGGTTGGAATGATGTGCATGGCCTCGGGCTACGAC
>DASZRZ010000337.1:0-2822 GCA_035548935.1 Terriglobales bacterium | reverse complement strand
CGAGTTCGCGGTCCGGCTTGTTCATCCAGCCGTAAAGGGTACCGTAACGGAAGACGTAGTAGTTGGAGAGGATTCCCGGAAACCAATGCAGGAATAGCGTTCCGAAGTGCGGTTCAATGGGGAACCATTTGTTTGGCGTCTAGCAATAGAAGGCTTTGCCTACCCGCTGCATTTCGCGGGCGAATGCCAGCGCGTCTTGTGGGCCTCCCACGTGCTCGATTACGGAATTGGAAAACACCAGATCAAAAGATCTGTCCGCATAGGCCAGATTGCGCGCATCGCCTATGACCCGGATGTAGCGGTCCTGCCCTGTCATCATGGCCGGATCGAGGTTCATGAGGGTTATCTCGCCCGGATATTGCATCATCTCCCATGCCTCGGGGCTGCCGCCCAGGTCGAGCACCCGCTGGCACCGTTCGGGTGGAAACAGCTTCTTAAAACCGCGAAGGCGCCGCCTGCGGAGGCGCGTTGAAATCAGCCGGGCAATATCCCTATAGGTCATGGTTCACTTGACTTCTGAGCCTTGTACCAACCCCTGTAAGCGTCTACTTTATAGGGGGAATCACGGTTCAGGATACTGAGTAGTGTGGGCATACGCGAGTGTAAAAGCTCAGCGCAAGTTCCCGACGTAATCTGGCTATCCAACCCGCCGAATGGTACTTTGATACCCAAAATCGGGAGCGGTGGCGAAAATCTAAAAGGACTATAAATCCAATGCGTTTGGCTGTGATTGGTTCGGGATACGTTGGCTTGGTCGCCTCCGCCTGTCTGGCGGAGCTGGGTCATGAGGTTATCTGCGTCGACAATGACGCCTAGAAACTGGCTGCATTGGAGCGCGGAGAAGTTCCCATCCACGAGCAATACCTTCCCGAATTACTGGCGCGCCACCGGGGACATGGCATCCGTTTTTCCGGATCGCTTACCGATGCGGTTCGCGCCAGCGCCGCGGTGTTTATCGCCGTGGGCACGCCTCCGACCGTGCTGGGCGAGGCAGACCTTTCCTACGTGGAGTCGGTAACGCGGGAGATTGCTTCCGCCATTGACGGCTACAAGGTGGTGGTGGAGAAGAGTACGGTCCCGGTTTTTACCAGCGAGTGGATTCGCAAGGTGATGCTGCTGAAAGGCATCTCGCCGGAGCTTTTTGACGTGGCGTCCAATCCGGAGTTCCTGCGGGAAGGAACCGCGGTTGCCGATTTTCTCTATCCCGACCGCATCGTAATCGGGGCCGACAATGAGCGCAGCTCGGCTGTGCTGCGGGAGATTTACCGTCCGCTGGCCGATGGAAGTTACTCCCAGCGCGCGGACGCGGTGCCACCGCCGCAAGCCTCGCAGACGCCTGCCCGGGTGATCCTTACCAATACCAAGAGCGCCGAACTTATCAAGCACGCCTCGAACGCCTACCTGGCGATGAAGATTTCCTTTATCAATGCGGTTTCCACGCTTTGCGAATCCGTGGGAGCGGACGTGAGGCAGGTGTGCCAGGGAATCGGTTCGGATTCGCGCATTGGACCAAAATTCCTGAACCCGGGAATCGGATACGGCGGGTCGTGCTTCCCCAAAGACCTTCTGGCATTTCACTCCGTGGCTCGCGAGTGCGGATATAACTTCGGCCTGCTCGAAGAGGTAATGCGCATCAACGAGGAGCAGAGGCAGCGGTTTCTCCGCAAGGTCCGCAACGCCCTGTGGACTCTGCGCGGAAAGCGCCTCGCCGTCCTGGGACTTGCCTTCAAGGCGGGAACCGACGACATCCGCGAGTCGCCCGCGATTGCCATTGTGGAGGCGCTGGTGCGTGAGGGATGCGAAATCCGGGCCTATGATCCCGCTGCGATGGATCGGGCGAGGGAAGTCCTGCACGATGATCATATTTCCTACGCCAACTCCGCATGCGAAGCCGCCGAAGGCGCCGATGCCCTGCTGGTACTCACCGAGTGGCCCGAGTTCGCCAGCATCGATTTGCAGCTCCTGAAGAAAACGCTTACCTACCCCATCGTTATCGATGGCCGGAATCTCTTCGATCCCAAGGTTATGGCTGCGGAAGGATTCATCTACCACAGCGTTGGACGGCCCGAATCGGTTCAGACCGGCAAGCCATTCGAGGGCCAGCCACTCAAGGTCGATTCCAAAATCTAGGCTTGTGACCTCGGGCCAGTGACCTCGGCATTGACATAAGCTGTCCGGCAGCCCAGTGCAATCGCGGGATTGCAGCCCGCTCCATTTACAATCTCTTCGGAGATTCCTGTGATTCCCCTTCTGGACCTCAAGGCGCAATACCAGAGCATCAAGCCGGAGATTGATGCTGCCGTCACCAAAGTTCTGGAATCCGGCAGTTACATTCTTGGCGAACCCGTGCGCGAGTTCGAGGCGGAGTTTGCGCGCTATTGCGGCGCAGCGGAAGCGGTGGCCCTGAATTCGGGCACCAGCGCGCTGCACCTGGCGCTGCTGGCGGCAGGGATTGGTCCCGGGGATGAGGTGATCACGGTCCCATTTACGTTTATCGCCACCGTTTCCGCCATTGTGTACACAGGCGCCCGCCCGGTTCTCGTGGATGTCGATCCCGAAACGCTGAATATCGATGTCGCCGCGATGGAGCGTGCGATTACCCCGCGCACCAGGGCTGTGATTCCTGTCCATCTCTACGGGAATCCCGCGCGGATGGATGAAATCATGGATGTTGCCCGGCGGCGCCGGCTCATCGTGATCGAAGATGCGGCGCAGGCTCACGGTGCGGAATACAAAGGCAAGCGCGTTGGCGGGATTGGCGATATGGGCTGCTTCAGTTTTTATCCGGGAAAGAACCTGGGGGCCTGCGGAGAAGGCGGCGC
>DASZRZ010000336.1:0-3730 GCA_035548935.1 Terriglobales bacterium | reverse complement strand
CGCGATGCAGCGGCGGGGCGGGCGAGGGGGTTTGCGCTCGAGACCTTTGGATGGGGCAAGATTGCTGGGGATTGGGTGGAGCATTATCGATCGGTGGTGGGTAAACGGGGCGGGGTGTAGATTGCCTATTTTGAAGTTCGTTTTGCGCCCGGGCACGATTGTGGTGCGCCGTGGTGCGCTCTCGGGGAATGACTGACGTTTTGACTGTTGAATTTTGTCGAGTTTTGTAGAAATGGGTACTGGGATGGCAAGCGCGCGGAAAATGCGCGGGATGACGGTGACTTTTGTGCTGTGCATCTTGTTTCCCCTTTCGAGACTCATTGTGTGAAGGGGATTGATCTCCCCCCAAATACACACGTGCCTCGCATTGTACCGTACAGGTTGCTAACTATCAAGTGGCAAACGATGATTATGTTGGTGCTCATCACAAGATTGATTAGTCGATAAAGGCAATCGAGCGCATGGCGATGGACTGGTGCTCGGTGTTCATGGCGACTTCGTGGACTGTCGCATTTCGGCGCTGAAGGGTGAATTTTCTGACTGCCCTGAGATTGCCTTTTGCGAGTCGATCAAATTGCGACCGGGTGAGCACGCGATGGGCTTGAGCATCGACGTATACTGATTCGCCGCCCGCGCGATATGCGAACTCAGCCAGATGGCTTGCCGGCGCTTCGCCGGAATACCGCGACTTGCGCCACCCAGACGGGTAGCAGCGCGTACTCGCGCACAGCTATTAAGCCCTCTGTGTCCTTTGGTGCGTCAGTGAAACCGTTTTTTTGTCTTGTGGAATGAAAGGAGTCCACCATGGAATGACCTGTTAGCCATGTAGCCCAGCGGGCGCGGCGTCGGAGCGATCCGGCCCGCGAAGCCCCGCTCTGGCGAAGGCGCGAGCCGTAGCGCAAGCGAACCTGAATCAGCCTCGTTACACCAGTGGGAGTGGCCAATCCGTCGAAGAGGACCAAGCCCGCACGGACGGTCAAGCAGCAGGTACATGCAGCCGCCCGGCTCCCCGGGGTCAAAGAGGACGGCGCGTGCCCACAGACAAAACCGGGAACTGAGAGACCTCGCCCGCCAGCAGACCTCTGCAAACGCCGGATGGAAAGACATAACCAACCGGTGTGGCGGGTGAGGAGTCGGATGGGCTCGTAGTAGCGTTGACGCGGAGTAATGTCCGCCGAGCCAAGGAGCCCTGACGGTATCGAGCCCACGTAAGAGAAAGAGAGGCCCGCTTGTCCCAGACCGGGAACAGTACGGAAGATTCAGCAGACCTGCCCCACCACCTGTTGGTGAACGGCAAAGGCCTGCCGGAGAAAGTCTTTCTTTTGAGACAGAAGCTATACCTCAAAGCCAAACGGGAGCCGGCGTTTCGGTTTTACGCCCTGTATGACCGGATCTGCCGGCGCGATGTGCTGCTTGCGGCGTGGGAACAGGTGGCTGCCAATGGCGGAGCGCCTGGCGTGGACAATCTCAGCATCGAAGCGGTGCAAAAGAGCGATCACGGCGTATCGGGTTTTGTGAGCGAGATTGAACAAGCGCTCCAATCCCGAACCTATCGTCCGCAGGCGGTCAAACGCGTCTACATCCCCAAAGCCAACGGCAAGCAGCGTCCATTGGGCATCCCCACGATCCGTGATCGCGTGGTGCAAATGGCCGTGTTGCTGATCATCGAGCCAATCTTCGAGGCGGATTTCCTGGACTGTTCCTTTGGATTCCGTCCCGGCCGCTGTGCTCATGATGCGCTGGAGGAGATCAAGATCAATCTCCAGCAGGGCCGAAAGGAAGTGTACGATGCGGACTTACAGTCGTACTTCGACACCATCGACCACGAGAAGCTGATGAAGTGCGTAGAGAGGCGGATCGTGGATTCGAGCGTATTGAAGCTGATCCGGATGTGGCTGAGGGCGGTGGTTGTTGAGCCGGGTGATAAACCCGGCGATCCGCCCAAGGTCAGCCGGAGCAAACAGGGAACGCCTCAGGGCGGAGTAATCTCGCCTCTGCTGGCCAACCTGTATCTGCACTGGTTTGATAAACTGTTCCACCGATCCGATGGGCCGTACCGCTGGGCCGATGCCCGGCTGGTGCGGTATGCCGATGACTTTGTGATTCTGGCAAAGCATGTCGGGGTTCGGATCAGGACATTTGTGGAACAGACGCTGGAAGGTCGCTTTGGCTTAACCGTCAACCGCGACAAGACCCGCACGGTCAGTCTTCATCTGATCGGAACGAGTCTGGACTTTCTGGGGTATACGTTCCGGTACGAGCGGGATCTGCAAGGCAGGCCCAAGCGATACCTGAACCTCTGTCCCTCGAAAAAGTCCTTGCAGCGTGAGCGGAACAAACTGCGCGAGATGACCGGACCCGACAGATGCTTCGTGCCGATTGGCGCGTTGATCGCCCAGATCAATACGCACCTCAGAGGCTGGAGCAACTATTTTAAGAAAGGTTATCCCCGCAAGGCGTTTCGCCAGATCAACGCCTTCGTGCAGACACGACTGATCGGCCACCTCCACCGCCGCAGCCAACGGCCCTACCGGGGACGCGGCGAAGGGAGTTGGTACGCCCACCTGCATCACCTGGGTTTGCAACCCCTGTGAGACAGGCCCGTGAATGCTGGAGAAGAACGATATCGTGAGAGCCGGATGCGGGAAACCCGCCCGTCCGGTTCGTCGAGGGAGAACTGAACGGCAATCGGGCCGTTCAGTTCTCTACTCTACTGGTTGTATTCCGCCTAAGGCCCGCCAACCAGCACCCTCGCCATTCGACCACCCCACCACCTTCTCCGTCTCCACCGTAAGTGGCAGCGGGCCGGCGTCAAGGACTGACGCAAAATCCGAAAATCCGGCGACGATGCGGCACGAAACGCCATGGTCCCCGCGCGCCGGATTTGCGGATTTTGTGCTTCGCATCCTTGACGCCAACCCGCCGCCACAGGACGCTCCGCCTACGAAGGTGGAGGGGTTAGTTTGTTGAGGAATGGGGACGGCATGGGATGGTGGGCGGGGTTTGCCTATACTCTCCCTAGCAGCGATGGAATTTGACAGGAGTGCGCATGCCAGCAAGCTCGAACTTTTTCAGGGGCGTTGCGGTGACCATCGCCTGCACCGATATCGCAGCTTCGGCGCGTTTCTACCATGAGATATTGGGAGCCACACGACATCCGCGCGATGAGGGCTTTGGCTGCCGCTGGTTTCTTCTCGGTTCCTTCGTCCTTAATTTGATGGCGAACGCCGAGCAGCGCAGCCCAGCCGTGTTTCCGACGCATGCTATGCCGATTCTGTGGCTTGAGGTTGACGATCTCGCCGAGGCGAAGCGCCGCTTCCTGAGCGCAAGAGTCAGAATCATTGACGAGCCCATCGACGGGCCTTCCATCATGGTCGAGGACCCGGATGGACTCTTGATAGAGGTGTGGCAGCGCGAGGCCTCCGCAGATGTGGCGCGCGGGGCGTGATTCATCGCTCGTCCAGCCGCCGGCCCCTTCAAACCCTCAACACACTAACGCCTCCACCTTCGTATGCGGAGCGTCTGCGTGGCGGGCCGATCGGGGTCAAGGACGCGCAGCGAAAAAATGCTGGAGGTGCGCGGCAAGGCCATCCGAATAACAGCCCGCGCTTACGCACCTCCAGAATTTTTGGTACACCTCCTTGAGGCCGGTCGGTTCGCCACTTACGGTTTGCATACGAAGGTGGAGGGGTGGTCGATCGCCGAAGTGCTCCGTCCGCCCTATCGCACT
>DASZRZ010000335.1:0-2963 GCA_035548935.1 Terriglobales bacterium | reverse complement strand
AAGCTGCACAAGCAGGCGGTGGAGACCGGAACTTCCAACCTCACCCAGATTCAGATTTCCAAGGGACTCTCCGAAGGCGAGGAGGTTGCCACCACGACACTGACCGGCGCTTCGCTGCTGGATGGCATGGATGTGAAGGTGGCAGAGCAGTGACCATGGATCGTAGAGGATGAAGCGGGCCCTCACGGCACTCGCCTGCCTAGCGCTCGCCCTCGGAGCCCATGCCCAAACGGGTCTCGCAGCCGCAAATCCTGTCGTCAGATTGCTGAGCGAAGGACGCGCCGACGAAGCCATCCGCACAGCCCAGGATCGGATCCAGCGCACACCGCAGGACGCCGAGTCCTACAACCTGCTCGGACGGGTTTACTTCGCCCTGGGCCGGTGGGATAAGGCCGTCGAAAATGGAGAAATTGCCACCCGGCTCGCTCCCAATAACAGCGTGTATGTAATGTGGCTCGCCCGTAGCTACGGAGAGAAAGCGTCGAACTCCAGCTTCATGAGCGCCATTGGCTGGGCAAAGAAGTCCCGCGACGCTTTTGAACGCTCCGTGAAGCTTGACCCGAACAATGTGGCGGCCCGCAGCGATCTGACCGAGTTCTACACGGAGGCTCCCGGCTTTCTGGGCGGCGGCGCGGACAAGGCCCGCGCACAGATCCTTGAGATCGCAAAAAAAGACCCCACCGCAGCCCATAAGTTAACCGCCCGGATTGCGGAAAAGGACAAGGATTTTCCCGCCGCCGAGCGCGAGCTTCGCGAGGCAATCGCCGTTGCCGGAGGAGATGGCTCCGCATGGCTCGAACTTGCATCGTTCTTCCGGCGCCGCGAACGGCTGCCGGAGATGGAAGACGCCATCGGCAAAGCGGTGAATGCCCCGAAAGCAGGCCCGGTGGTCCTCTTCGAATCTGCAGAGATGCTGGAGCGGACGGGACGAAATCTTTCCCGGGCAGCGGAGTTGCTTCGCCAATACTTTGCGCTGATTGGCCCGGCCTCTGGGACAGCTGCCAATGGCCCGGGCGAAGAGGCTCTTCCCTTCCGCGCACATTATCTGATGGGAAGTATCCTGGAGAAGCAAGGAAACAAGCCATCTGCCGCCAGGGAGTACTCATCCGCCGTGGCGTTGGCCAGCGAGTATGAACCGGCGCAAAAGGCCTTGAAGCGTTTATCGAAGTAGATCTTTTTCCACTTCGTATCGAAAGACGCGGCTTTGCAATAGATCGCTGGGAAGCTCGGCTGGAAGGAAGCTCGGTTGAAAAAGAAAGACTGGGTAGAAAGAAGACCGGCCGGAAGGAGAATGCCATGAAACGTTTCCACCATGGCAGGAGAATCGTTTTTTTCGCGTTGGGTTGGGCGCTGCTTGGAGCAGGAAGCGCACATGCCGAGCCGCTGCCGTTTCGCCGTGCAGTGGAGCTGGCGGTTTCCCGCGCATCGGCCACGGGCGTTGAGGCCGCGAACCGGCTCCGGGCACAATCCGCCTACCGGCAGGCCCGTAGCGCCTATCTGCCCCAGGCCGTGGTTGGATCGGGACTGGGCTGGTCCTACGGTTATCCGCTGAGCATCGAAGGTTCGGCGCCCTCGGTCTTCAATGTGAACTACCAATCGGTGCTCTATAGCCCGGCACAACGCGAGTTTGTGCGCTCCGCGAAAATTGCCTGGGAGGCCACGGAGTCGGCCACGGAGAACGAGCGCCGCAACGTCTTGCTGGAAACATCCGTGAGCTACGTGCAGTTGAATACCGTTGCTGGACGCACGAAATCCCTGGAGGAACAATTACAGGTGGCGGCGCAACTCGTAAAGCTGGTGACCGCCCGCGTGCACGAAGGTGTGGACCCGCAGATCGAACTGACGCGCGCCCGGCTGGCGGAGGCCCGCGCACGCATGACGCTGGCCGATGCGCGCGGAGCCATGGGAGTGCTCCGGGAACGCCTCTCTCAATTGACCGGAGTGCCGGTGGACTCGATTGAAACGGTAAGCGAGTCGATTCCCGAGGTGCCGGATGCCACCCAAGAAGAGGGCCTGGTCGCCAAAGCCCTGGCCTCAAGCGAAACACTGAAACTGGCGGAGCAGCAGGCGCGATCCAAGGAGTTCCGCGCCAGGGGGGAACACAAACAGCTCTATCCCTCCATGGATGCCGTGGGACAATACGGCCTCTTCAGCCGCTTCAACAACTACGACCAGTTCTTCCAGAAGTTCCAGCGCAACAACGCCACGGTGGGCGTGGCCATCCGTTTTCCGTTTCTGAACTTCGCGCAACGGCAAGCCGCCGAGGCCGCCGACGCCGAGACTTTGCTCGCCCGGCGGCAGGTGGAGCAGACACGGAACCAGATATCCACCCAAACCTTGCAAATGGCGCAGGCGGTGCAGCAATTAAATGCCGCCGAAGAGGTGGCGCAACTGGAGTATCAACTGGCACAGGCGCAGGTGGAGGCTACCCAGACGCGGCTCGAAGGACCAGGGACTGGCTCCCCGGGAACGGCCCCGAACCCGCGCGACCTGCAACTCGCCCGGATCGATGCCGGTCAGCGATATGGGGCATTTGTGGATACCAGCTTCGAGTTGAAGAGGGCCCGCTTGCAGTTGCTGCGCGCCATCGGCAGGCTTGAAAACTGGGCCCTGGGAAACTAGCGGACCCCCGTGAAAGTGAGTTTCAAAACGGCGTTTGGCGCGATTCAAGGCTGGAATTCGCCCATTTAACCGCAATGGTTTCGGTATGTTGCCCAGGACTGTTACGGTTGTAAAAGCAGCGCTATACAAGGGCGCCGGAACCGTACCGTTCTGGTCACTGGGCTCCGCGGGCCGGGGGCCGGGGCAGAATGCTAAAATAGTTAGAGTTAACCCATGCCGCTGAAAACTTTATTCCTCAATCCTCCTTCGTTTGAAAACTTCGATGGCGGCGCCAGCTCACGCTGGCCGGCTACCCGAGAGATCGAATCCTACTGGTATCCGGTATGGCTGGCCTATCCCGC
>DASZRZ010000334.1:0-3081 GCA_035548935.1 Terriglobales bacterium | reverse complement strand
TTACCTTCCGCCATCGCGTGGTGCAGGGCGAGGTCCACGACGAAAATGCCTGGGTTATGGGGGGAGTGTCGGGCCACGCGGGACTGTTCTCCACGGCACGGGATGTAGCCCGCCTGGCGGAGGCGGTTCTTGGCGCGGAATACGGCTTCCAGCCCCCGAGCTTCAATCCAACGATATTTCATCCGGAGACGGTGCGCTTATTTACCCAAGAGGTCGAGATCGGCGGTGGCAGGCATGCGCTGGGATGGGACGTGCCCACCCCGCCCTCGCAGGCAGGCCGCCGACTCTCGGCCCCCGGCTGTCATGCCTTTGGACATCTGGGCTACACCGGGACGTCTCTATGGATCGATCCTGGACGCAAACTGAGTATTACCTTATTGACGAACCGTACCTGGCCAAGGCGGGAATCTCAGGGGATAAAAATCGTGCGTCCGGAGTTTCATGATGAAGTAGTGGAAACTTTTCCGTAAATCGAGCCGGTAGTATCGGTTCAGGCGGTTCGAAGCGGAGGTGCATGGTTGGACGAAAGGCGCATTGGCTGGGCGAAAGGCGCATTGGCTGGGCGAAAAATGGCAAAGACAGTGGATATTGCGAAGCTGGCTACCGAGGGCCGTAATCTGCTCTCGGCCAGGCTGGACACCCTTCCCGCGATGTTCATCGCGGGCATCATCAACTCGGAAGATGCGAGTGTGCCAGACGCCGTCGCCAAGGCCGTACCGCGGATCGCGGAGGCCATCGATGCCGTGGCTCACGCAATCGGCAGCGGCGGGCGTCTCATCTACGTGGGCGCGGGCACCAGCGGAAGAATCGCCGCGCTCGATGCCTCGGAGTGCCCTCCGACCTTCAATACGGATCCCGATACCGTTCAGTGGATGATCGCCGGTGGCACCAAAGCCTTGTGGAGCGCCGTTGAGGGGGAAGAAGATTCCGTCAAGCTGGGCCGCCAGGACATGCGCAAGCGCAAGCCCGGCCGCAAGGACGTGGTTGTAGGACTGGCCGCCAGTGGCCGCACGCCGTATACGATTGCCGCCTTGGAGTACGCCCGCAGCCGGGGGGCTAAAACAGTCTGTGTTACCTGCAATCCAGACTCGCCGCTGGAAAAAGTGTCGGATATCGCGATTGTGGCCGAAGTTGGCCCCGAAGTTGTAACCGGGTCAACCCGCATGAAGGCAGGAACCGCGCAGAAGCTCATCTGTAACATGCTCACCACGGGAGCCATGGCCCGGTTGGGGTACGTTTATGGCAACCTGATGGTCCGTGTGCACACCAAAAATAAGAAGCTGGTGGAGCGCGGCATCTCGATCCTGATGGAGGCCGCAGGGGTCGAACGCGACAAGGCTTCAGCGGCGCTAAAAGAGGCCAAGGGCAATGTTCCTGTGGCGTTGATCATGTTGATGGCGGATATCGGAAGAAAAGCCGCCGAACAGCATCTGAAGAAATCCGGCGGACACGTGCGGAAAGCGGTGGAGGCGGCGCAAAACCAGTCAGGTTAGAAGGCCGCTTCATTTCCGACCGGGACCATCTGCCCTTCCGTGCTACAACTCCCGCGTTACCCAGATAAGTTCCCTCTTTAATCCACCGTCGCGAAATTCAACTAAAATATCCGTCAGGCTTTCGCTAGACCCGCACACTGAGTGGTTTAATTTCCCGAAGGTTCTGAAGGGTTTGTTTTACTGAGGGGTTCGTTTTACTGAGGGGTTCGTTTTAATGGACAAGCTTGTCATCCGCGGCGGAACGCCGCTACTGGGAACCATCCGCGTCAGCGGCGCAAAGAACGCCGCCCTGCCCTGCATGGCCGCCGCCCTGCTGACCGAAGAACCAGTCGTGCTGGAAAACATCCCCCAGGTACGCGACATCGAGACCACGCGCAAGCTCCTGGCCGCCATGGGAGCCGACGTGGAGCTGGGATACGGGCGGGCGCACCATCGCACCACCATCTGTAGCGGAAAGCAATTGAAGGCCGAGGCCGCCTACGAGCTGGTAAAGACCATGCGCGCCTCCACGCTGGTGCTGGGTCCGCTGGTGGCTCGATATGGCGAGGCCCGAGTTTCACTGCCGGGCGGCTGCGCCATTGGCGCACGTCCCATCGACCTCCACATCAAGGGTCTGGAGCAGTTGGGCGCTACGATCACGCAGGAGCACGGATACGTCATTGCCCGCACCGACCGCTTGAAGGGCGGGCACATCGTTTTTGAAAAAATCACGGTTACGGGCACAGAAGATCTGCTGATGGCCGCCACCCTGGCCGATGGCGAAACCGTAATGGAAAACTGTGCCCGCGAGCCCGAGGTGGTTGACCTGGCCAACCTGCTCATCAAGATGGGCGCCAGCATCGAAGGGGCGGGAACCTCGACGATCCGGGTCTACGGTGTGGACCGTCTGCGCGGCGCAAAGCATAAGATCATCCCCGACCGCATTGAAGCCGGAACCTTTCTGGTGGCGGGCGCTATTACCGGAGGCGATTTGAACGTAAGCGGATGCGACCCCAAACACCTGACGGTGATCCTGCAAAAGCTCCGCGAGTGCGGCGTAAATCTGGTGGTTAATGGAGACTCCATCCGTGTGATGGCCGATGGAAAGTTCCAAGCCGCCGACATGGTGACCGAGGAGTATCCGGGCTTTCCCACCGATATGCAGGCGCAGTACATGGCGCTGGCCACCCAGGCCGAGGGCACTTCTGTAATAACGGAAAATATCTTCGAGAACCGCTTTATGCACGCCCAGGAACTGGTGCGTATGGGGGCCAATATCAAAATCGACGGGCGCCGGGCCATCGTGCGCGGCAAAACCGAGCTAAGTGCGGCGGCGGTGCTGGCGTCCGACCTGAGGGCCTCGGCCTCGCTGGTGATCGCAGCCTTGGTCGCTCCCGGCGAGACGATCATCGACCGCGTTTACCACATTGACCGCGGCTATGAACGCATCGAGGAAAAGCTGCGGGGCGTCGGCGCGGAGATCAAGCGCATCGGCGAAATGTTCCCTAAGAAGACGGCTACTGAACCGGTGGAAGTATAGATACCCCCTCCCAGAGGTTAGTCCGAAAAAGTCGTTGACGGAATTACCTGTCAGTGGCATTATCCAGTA
>DASZRZ010000333.1:0-15644 GCA_035548935.1 Terriglobales bacterium | reverse complement strand
TCACGGAAGAGAATCAGCGCCTGCGCATGTACAAACGCGTGGCAGGCATCGAGTCCGCGCAGCAGCTCACCGAAGTTCAGGGAGAAATTCAGGACCGCTACGGTCCCGCGCCGCTCGCCGTGCGCAACCTGCTGGAATACGCCGCCCTCAAGCTGCTCTGCCAGCGGCTGGGAGTGGGCGGCATTGACCGTAAGCGCGATCTTGTCAGCATTCGCTTCGCCCCCAACGCGGCCATCGATCCCGCGCGTCTGGCGCAGTTTGTAGCCGCCAGCCGCGGAGCCCAGTTCAGTCCCGCCGGGATTCTGAAATTCTCCCTCAAAGCCGCCGCCTCGGAAGATATCCTCGGGCAGCTTCGGCGTATCATTCATGATCTCGCTGGGGAAGACATCGAATCTCTGGCGGGAGAAAATCAGTCGCCGGCATCCCTCCCCGGTTAGCCGCTATTTGGGAGAACCGCTCTTTCCGGCCTCTGATTTCTGGCGCGGGCTCTACGCCCGCGGCATCCAATTTGAACTCCGCTTATCCGCCGGATGTCCGGCTCATAAGCAAAAAGCGAGCCACTGCATGCGTCTTGCGCTTCTGGCCGGTGTTTGTCTTCTCTTGCTTCTCCCGGTGGGCTGCTCCCGCCCCAGCAACTCCGCCTCCGCCCAGCAACCCGATGCCACGGCGGCCTACGACCATGCGGTCGATGAATTCTTTGACGCCTACTTCCGCTTCAATCCCACGCAGGGAACCGCCGCGGGATTTCACCAGTACGATACCCAGCTGGAAGATTATTCGCAGAAGAGCATCCAATCGCAGGCAGCCTCCGCCCATCAGTACGTCGACCGCTTCGAGAAAATTGATCCCGCCAGACTCGACCAGCAGCGCCGCCTGGATCGCGAACTGTTGCTGAGCAGCCTCAACGCCACCCTGCTGGAACTCGCGACCATCCGCAACTGGGAGCGCAACCCCGACCACTACTCCAGCGGCATCACCATGAGCGCATTCTCAATCATGGCGCGCACCTTTGCTTCTCAGGACGTGCGCCTCCGCTCACTGATAAACCGGGAAGAGCAGATGCCAGCCGTGTTCCTGGCGGCTCGAGCCAATCTTAAGAATCCGCCCAAGGTTTACACCCAGATTGCCATCGAGCAGCTACCCGGCATCGTTAGCTTCTTCCGCAGCGACGTGCCTCTGGCATTCCGGCAGGTCACCGACCCCAAACTTCTGGCTGACTTCAATCGCGCTAACAACACTGTGATCCAGTCGCTGAAGGACTACGAAGCATTCCTGAAAACCAACATGCTTCCGCAATCCACCGGCGACTTCCGCCTCGGCGCGGAGAATTACCGCAAGAAGCTTCTTTACGAAGAGATGGTGGATACCCCTCTCGACCGCCTTCTTGCCATCGGCTATGCCGACCTCCGCCACAACCAGCAATGGTTTGCCGATACGGCAAAACAAATCGATCCCGCCAAAACGCCCCGTCAATTACTGGACTCAATCGAGCTGGATCATCCCTCCGGAGCCCAGCTTCTCGGATCGTTTCGCAATACGCTGGAAGGCCTGCGAACCTTTATTCAGCAGCACAACATCGCCACCATCCCATCTCCCGTGCTGCCCATCATCGAGGAAACTCCTCCCTTCATGCGCGCCCTTACCACCGCTTCCATGGACACGCCCGGTCCCTACGAGTCCGTGGCCAAGGAAGCCTTCTTCAATGTCACCCTTCCGGAATCCTCGTGGCCCAGAACAAAGGTCGAGTCCTGGCTCCGCGGCTTTTATCGCGAAGAAATTACCAACATCGCGGTTCACGAGGCCTATCCCGGCCACTACACGCAATTTCTCTGGGTACCGCGAGCTCCCTCGAAGGTTCGCAAACTGATTGGCTCTAACTCCAACGCCGAGGGATGGGCGCACTACAGCGAGCAGATGATGGTGGATGAAGGCTATGGCAGAACCAGCTCTGCCGCCGCGCCTTCGGGGGAAACCGCGCCCTCGGCAATCTCAAGGGACATCCCTTTTCTGAAGTTGCGCATCGGTCAACTACAGGACGCTCTTCTCCGCAACGTGCGCTTCATATGCGGAATCGAGATGCACACCCGAAGCATGACCGTCGAACAGTGCACGCAGATGTTTGAAAAGGAGGCCTATCAGCCGCACGCCGTGGCCGAGCGCGAGGCCCTGCGCGGCACCAGCGATCCCACCTATCTGGTCTACACCCTGGGCAAGCTGGCCATCCTCAAGCTTCGCGACGATTACAAGGCCCTCCGCGGCAGGGATTTCAGCCTTCAGGAGTTCCACGACGCATTCCTCAGGCAGGGCTTCCCGCCCATTCGTATCATCCGGGAGACCATGCTCGGTAAACCCGGTGACATCTTGTGATAATCCGCCGCACCCCGTCTTTCTGGTACAACTAGGCTGTTTGGCTTGAAAATTTTTTGGGTTCCCTGAAAGAGTTCTGCAATGAAGATGAAGGTCCGCAAAGCAGTCTTCCCAGCCGCCGGTCTGGGCACCAGGTTCCTTCCCGCCACCAAGGCGCAGCCCAAGGAAATGCTTCCCCTTGTTGATAAACCCATCATTCAATACGGCGTGGAAGAGGCTCTGAACTCCGGCTGCGACCAGATCATCATCATCACCGGCCGCGGCAAGGCCGCCATCGAAGACCACTTCGACGTCAGCTACGAGTTGGAAAAGATGCTCGAAGAGCGCGGCAAAACCGAACTGCTTGCCGTCGTCCGCCAGATTTCCGACATGATCCACGTCGCCTACGTGCGTCAAAAAGAAGCCATGGGCCTCGGCCATGCCGTTCTCATGGCCCGCGAACTGGTCGGCAACGAACCCTTCGCCGTGCTCCTTGCCGATGATGTCATCGACGCCGACCCTCCCTGCCTCAGGCAAATGGCCGACGTCTTCGAGCAAACGCAATCCTCCGTCATCGCCATTCAGGAAGTTTCACCCGAGGCCATCTCTTCCTATGGCGCCATTGCGGCCAAACCCGTGCCCGGAAACGATCGTCTGTTTGTAATTACCGACCTGGTCGAAAAGCCCCGACAACAGGATGCCCCCTCGAATCTCGCCGTCATTGGCCGCTATATCCTCACCCCGGGGATATTTGAAACCCTTTCCAAAGCCCCTCTGGGCGCAGGCGGAGAGCTGCAACTTACCGACGGCATGCGTCAGCTTCTCAAGACGGAAAAAATCTACGGCTACCGCTTCGAAGGCAAGCGCCACGATGCTGGCGATAAGCTGGGATTTTTGAAAGCCACGGTGGAATTCGCCTTGAAGCGCCCCGACATGGGCGCCAAGTTCCGCGAATATCTGAAGAGCCTCGCGCTATAGCCCGGCGGCGAAAAAGAGTTGGAAGAAACAGAGTTGTAAGAATGAAGAACAGAGCGTTGACGATGTTGAGAAAAGCGGGAGTAACGGGAAGAAGCTCTGCTTTTAGTTCCGCGGCACAGTAAAATCCACGCCGCGTTCATCGTTGGCTTTTATGGTTGCGGGCAGGTCAAGGTCGGCCAGTTGGATCTTCCGCGAAGCCATGTTCTCGAAGTCGTAGAGCACCTTCCCCACAATCGCGTAGTTCCGGACCTCCTGCTTTTTCCCATCATTGAAGATCAACACAGCGGGAATAACTTCTCTCGCAGGTTCCGGCTCGCGCACTGGTTCCGCCGCTTCCGCCCGGCGTCGCAGCCGGCTGGCTTCCCTATCGTCACGCTCCCGGGCACGCCGCAAACTGCTTTCGTCAGAACGATACCGGTCCTCACTTCTGCGATCTTCGTAGCGATCTTCGTAGTCTCTGCGGTCCACTACGTTACCATCCACCTGCGCTGGCTGTTGTCCCACCTGTCCGGAATCGTAAACTCCGTAGGGATACCCATAGGGATACGCATACGGCACGTAGACCGGAACTCCCCGGTAGCCTCCGCGCCTGCCGCCAACCCCGTGCGGCCCCTGAATGTTGACCGGCGTCGTGAATCCCGTGGGACATCCCAGCGCCGAAGGAATCAGCATCCCCGCACCGGAACATCCTGTATTGATTTGATTTCGAACAAGACCGATGGGAAAGGTAGGAGCGATCGAGGTCACGCTCGCGGGAATCCCTCCCACAAACGTCCGATTGCCGCCCATCGAGGTCACCGAGGCCGGAACTCCCCGCAGCACCTGCCCATGGGCGGACAGGGCAAGCAGCAAAATCCAGGCCGCCGCTGCTGCGCTTGACCTCATACCCTAATGATAACCCAACGCAGGCCCTTTAGTTCCGCTTTCGCGCCCTTCCACCACACCCTCTTAACCGGACTTCTTACCAACGGTTTACCAGCGCGAACATTGCGTGGCAGGCCAGACCCGCTATCAAAACGCCCATCGCCAGCGGCGCAACGGGACTGTCGAGAAGATCGGCAAAAACTCCCGCCACGAAGACGAAGGCAAACGGCAACGAAACCACGAAGAAGGTGAGTCCCGCCTGATGCGGAAAAGCCACCGCCAGCACCAGCAGGAACACGAATACCAGAAGGGGAGCGGCGGTTCCGAAAAACCTTGTGCGCGGCCACGCAATGAATGTCCCAATGGCTGCAATCAGCAGCACCAGAAAACCGGGGGCGCGCAAAAGAAACAACACCAGCAGCGTGTAGCTCAAAGACGAAATCAAGGCTCCGGGTGTAAATCCGCGCAGGGAGATGTGTCCCAGGCCCACGGCTAGTTCCGTAAAGCGAAACGAATAAACCATCCAAAGCACAGCCACCGCCACCGCGCAGCCCGCGACCATAATCACCACGGCAGCCCCACGCCGCTCTGGAGCCAGATAGAGCAGCAAGGCCGCCGCCAGCGGCAACAGCATCACCAGCGCGAAATGCGATCCCACCGCGAAGGCCACGGAAAGTCCCAGCAGCAGGATTCGTCTCCAGTTCCACAGCACCACCTCGCGAGGAGCGTACAAGGTATGCGCCACCGCCAGCGATGTAAACACCACTCCAAACGCCCCCCACGTGGCGAAGATTCCCGGTTGAACGCTATCGCTGTAGGCGATCAGGGCAGGAGTAAAACCATAGAGCGCGAGCGCCGTGTAGCCCCCCGCATTACCGAAGAGCCGCCGCGAAACGTACCACAGCGATGCCCCGAGCATCAGGCCGGTCAGCAGGAATGGAAAACGCGCCAGCAATCTGGTTCCGGGCGCTTCCTGTGCCCTACGTTCCGGTCCCAGCAGGGCCTCGGGAGCTTGTTGCCCCGGCATCATTCCACCCAGCAGCGCCGCCAGCGGAGAGTGCAGCGAATTCTGCATGGGCGCGCCGCCCGCAAGCTGCTCCTGGCCCTGCGCCAGAAACGACCGCTCCACCATGCTCAGGGGAGTACGCGTGGAATGCAAAACTCCCTGGCCCAGAAAAAACGCCAGCAGGATTGCCGCCACGAGTTGCGGAAATCCCAGGGGCAAACCCATAAACGTGGCCACAGGCTTGGTGATCACGGACCTGGTTACCGCGAATTTGGAGAAAAAATGCTTCACGCGGAAAAGCTGCGAAAGGGAATACCCCCGTACCGATGGCTTTGCGCCGGTCTCTCCATCGGTCTCGCTGAAGTACCCTGCTGAAGACGTCCCGCAACTGGAAGTTGGCTGCAAATCAGATTTCTATCACGGTGGAGCCGCTCACGTCTTTTGTTCTTGCGTCTTTGGCTCTTCCATACCCCGGACGGCAGCAAGCCCTGACGTAAAGCGGGCCCGCTCTTGTTACACTTGAGCGTTGACGCCATCCAGAAAAACCGCGAATCCGCCCAGCCGGACCGCCGAGCCACAATCCGACACCTCGACCACGGCTTCCGCTCCGTCTCTGGTGCCTTCTTCCCCCGGCGCTCCATCCAAGGGACGCGTCTTTCTCATCGATGCGATGTCCTTCATCTTCCGCGCCTATCACGCCATGGCGCGCCAGCGGGGCATGTCCACCAAGAACGGCGTTCCCACCAGTGGCACTTTCATCTTCACCAACATGCTACTCAAGCTCGTGGAGGATTTTCATCCCGAGTTCCGTGCCGCCGTCTTCGACGTTGCCGCCCCCACCTTCCGGGACGAGCAGGCCGCACAGGTCGCCTCCATCCGCAAGTTCGATATCAAAACGCAAACCTTCCACGAGGTAGCCTATGAAGGGTACAAGGCAAATCGCGCCGCGATGCCCCAGGACCTGGTGGAGCAGATTCCCTACATCCGGCGCCTCCTGCACGCCTACCGCATCCCCATTCTCGAAGTCTCCGGCTACGAAGCCGACGACGTAATCGGAACTTTGGCCCGCAAAGCCGCTGCCCAGTCCTATTCCGTCTTTGTCGTCTCCAGCGATAAGGACATGCTTCAACTCGTCAATGACAGGGTTTGCGTCCTCAATCCTCCCAAGGACAACCTGATCTGCGACCCTGCGAAAGTGGAGGAGATTCTCGGCGTTCCGCCCGGCAAAGTGATCGATATCATGGCCCTGCGCGGCGATGCCATCGACAACATTCCCGGCGCGCCCGGCATCGGCGACAAAGGTTCCGTAGAGATCATCCGCCGCTTCGGCAGCGTGGAGGCCGCGCTCGATCGTGCCGCCGAGATTGAAAAGAAAACCTACCGCGAGTCGCTCCTGAACAATCGCGACACCATCCTGTTCAGTAAAAAAATGGTAACCATCGACTGCGACGTTCCCATTGAACTCGATCTCGATTCCATGCGCGCCGTCGAACCCGATGAAACCGAAGCTCGCGATCTCTTCACCGAGCTGGAGTTCACCGCGCTGCTGAAACAGTTTGTCTCCGGGGTTGAGGTCTCTCAGGCCGATTACTCCACCACAAGCTCTGCCTCGGATGTCGAATCCGTAATCGCCTCACTGGCTCCCGCCGCGTCGCTGGCCTTTGCCATCGACCCAGCCCTCGCCGCCAGCGTCTCCATTCCTACCAACCTGGCTGGCGCGTTGAATGACGGCTCAAATGATGACCAAACGGAAGCCGACTCCGATCTGGCGTCCATCTCGGAACCGGCATCCATATCTGAAGAAGCCTCCACGGGCCCTGAGCCCGGCATGCTGGACTTTCCCGCCGCTGAGCCAGCCTTACCCCGCGACTCGAAATCCGCCATTGAGCCCCAGCATCCCTTGCGAGTCGCCATCTCCGCCGAGCCCGGCAAGTCCCTCACCATCACACTCGATAGCAGCGATGCAGCCGGACGTCTTCGATCCGCGCTCGCCGACCCGCGTCTGCCCAAGGCCGTGCACGATTCCAAACTGGCGATGCACGCTCTCACTGTGCCCGTAGGGGCGACGCACACCGCGATCTCCGTCCTGCAGGCCATTCGCGACGACACCCGCCTCTACTCTTATCTGCTCGATCCCACGTACTCCGGACACGACCTGCCCTCCGTGGCGCTTCGGCACTTCAACCTCAAGCTTTCCGCTCCAGCCAAGGGAGCGTCCGAACCCAGCTCTCTGCGGATGCTGGGTGAAGCCGCCGACATTACCGGCCGTCTCGCCACCTTGCTCCGTGGCATGGTCGAAGAGGCTGGACTGCTGGTCGTCTACTCCAATATCGACCTGCCTCTGGTTCCGGTTCTGGTGCGCATGGAAAAGGCCGGAATTAAAGTGGACACCGCCGTGCTCTCCGAAATGTCCACCCGCCTGCAACACGAGATCGAATCCCGGGCGCGCGACATCCATGCCCGCGCCGGCATGGAGTTCAACATCAACTCCCCCCGGCAGCTTGGAGACGTGCTCTTCAACAAAATGAACCTGCCCCGGCCCTTCAAGGCCGGCAAGGGCAAAACCATCTCGACCGCCCAGCAGGTGCTCGAAGAGCTCGCCCCGGAGCACGATATCGCCCGCATGGTTCTGGACTTCCGCCAGCTCTCGAAATTGAAATCCACCTATGTGGACGCTCTTCCGTCGCTACTCAACCGCGAAACCCTGCGCCTTCACACCACCTTCGATCAGGCCAACACCGCCACCGGACGCCTCTCTTCCAAAAATCCCAACCTGCAGAACATCCCGATCCGCTCCGAGGTGGGGCGTGAAATTCGCGCCGCCTTCATTGCCGAACCCGGACACGTTCTGCTCGCCGCCGACTATTCCCAGATCGAACTGCGTCTGCTCGCCCACTTCTCGCAGGACCTTCTGCTGGTCGAAGCCTTCCGCCGCGGCGAAGACATCCACGCTCTCACCGCCTCCCAGGTGTTCGGCGTCCCCCCGCTATTGGTCGACGCCGAGCATCGCCGCCGCGCCAAGGCCGTGAACTTTGGAATTGTCTACGGATTGTCGCCCTTCGGCCTCTCACAGCAGTTGGGCATTGAGCAGTCGGAGGCCAAACGGTTCATTCAGGCTTACTTCGCTCGGTACGAAGGCGTCCGCCGCTTCATCGATCAAACTCTCGATCAGGCGCGCCGCGACCAGAAGGTTCAGACTCTCTTCGGACGCATCCGCCCCATTCCCGACATCAACAGCCGCAACGGCAACCTTCGCGGATTCGCCGAGCGCACCGCCGTGAACACTCCTCTGCAGGGAACCGCCGCCGACATCATCAAGCTGGCCATGATCCGCATCGACAACGTTCTGGTCGAGGAAGGCCTCAAATCGCGCATGCTTCTACAGGTTCATGACGAACTTGTCTTCGAAGCCCCCGAGCAGGAAGTGGACTACCTCCGCGCTCTGGTAACGGACGTCATGCAAAACGTCCACCCGCTTCGCGTTCCATTGCTCGTGGAGATTGGCGTCGGCAAAAACTGGCGCGACCTTGAGGATTGAAACCCCGCAGGATTGAATTTCCTCGAGGACTTGACGTTCTGAAGGATTACGCAGGATCGAAGCCCCGCCTTATTCCGCGTGCAGCTTGTGTTGGATTTTCTTGCCTGGGGGTTTTTACCGGCCCGCTTTACTCGACGGCCGTGGGAGCTGCCGGAGCCTTTTCCTTGCGCGATTTTGCTTCCGGTGGGGTTTGCAGGGAAGCATCGTAAACCACGATCCGCTGGCACGAATCGCAATGCACCACCCTCTGGTCTCCCATCAGTTCATTCCATGTTTGCGGACGCAACAGCACCTGGCACGCCGAACATCGCTGGTCGATTCCTTCCGCCAGTCCGGTTCCGCGCAGCTTGGTGACCCGCTCGTAGTGCCGCAGCAAATCCGCGGAAATTCCGTCACGCACCTCCTGCCGGCGCTTCTCCGCCACAGCCAGCAGCTTTTGGTCTTCTTCGGTGCGAACCCGTGCGTTGGCCTTTTCCTTTTCGATCTCGATCGTCTCGGCCTTTAACTCGGCGTCGGCGGCCTTCACCTGCCGCTCTTTCTCTTCCGCGTCCACCAGGCTTTCCAGAATCTTATCTTCGAACGTGCGGATTTCGCTCTCGGCGAACTCCACCTCGTGCGTGAGTGCCCGGTACTGTTCGTTGGTTTTTACCGCCAGCATCTGGTCGCGGTATTTCGATATCTTCTGGCGGGAATCCTGTATTTGGGCTTCGTACTTCCGGCGGGCGGCCTCATCGGCCTTCAGTGCTGCTTCGGCCTGCTGCTTTCGCGACCTTGAGGCTGCCAGCTTCTCTTCAATGGCGGAAACCCGTCGAGGCAGCTCCGCAATCTCCTGCCTGAGCCGCAGAATCTCGCGGTCGACGCTCTGTAACTCCCTTAAATTGTTGAGTTCCGCATTCATGGAGGATGGATGCCGCGTTCGCGAAATTGTAACACGCTGGTGGTGGCCCCGTTCCTGCCTCTCATTCCCCGCCAAAACGCCCCGCCCAATCCCTTATTTTTCGTCAGCACACCCGGCGCTCCCGGTGGTGAAATCCCGCCCCGCAACCGTGTACACTTTCGCAACAGGACCAAAGGAAGATGAGCCCGATCTACCGCGAAATCGTCCCCTGCGCCTCCGCCGCCGCCCTCGTGGTCGCCGCCGGATATCACACCATGGGGCCACGTTCTCAGCTCTACGGCCGCACCTTCACCGCCGGACCTCGCTCCCGCCGTCTCGCCCTTACCTTCGACGATGGTCCCTGCGATCCCTTCACGCCGCAACTGCTCGACATTCTCGCCAAACACAATGTCCGCGCTACCTTCTTCATGATTGGGGCCAATGTCGCCCGCCGTCCCGATATCGCCCGCGCCGTGGCCGCCGCCGGACACGCCATCGGCAATCACACCCAGAACCATCCTCTGCTGATTTTCAAATCCCGCACCGCCTTCCGCTCCGAGGTTGAGCAGTGCCACAGCGCCCTGCGCGATGCCATCGGAGACTCCGCACGCCTCTTCCGCCCACCCTATGGCGGACGCCGTCCCGCAATCCTGCGCGAGACACGTGCCCTGGGATACGAACCTGTTATGTGGAGTGTCGCCGGATACGACTGGCAAACCCAGTCGCCCGCCGTCATCGCGGGGAATATACGCAGCCGCGTGCGGGGAGGGGAAGTCGTGCTACTTCACGACGGCTCGCCACTCTGCAATGGCCGCTCGGGCAAAGACCGCTCGGGAACCGTTGCCGCTACCGCCCGGTTAATTGTTGATTACCAGTCCGAGGGCTTCGAATTCGTCACCATCCCCGAGATGATGACCGCTTCCGCTTCCTGACCTCACTCACCCTCCCCACCCGGACTCCGCCACAGCCAGATCACGATCCCGATCATCCCCACCCATCCCAGCAGCCGCATTCCGCCGGCAATACGCGTGTCATAATCGAGAACGCCCAGGCGCTCGAAGATCAGTGTCCAGTCGCCTGCCTCAACATCTCCTCCGCCCACGCTCACCAGCGGAAGCTCCATTGCGCGCGCATCCGCCATATATCGGGCGATGTTCAGAAAGTTTTCAAAAAAGAAGAAGCTGCAGAAAGCGAACCCCGTACGTTCCCGCTGCCAGAAGAACCACGCCGCCAGCAGCAACGGCGCCAGCAGTTGCAGCAGGGTTCCACCCCACAATCCCAGGGTCGATCCAAACCATCCGAACAGCAGGTGTCCGGCTTCATGGACCACCAGGTTCACATGGTCGATCAGCAAAAAACCGCTGCGGTCCGTGAAGGCATACACCAGGAAGAGCAGGTAAAACACGCACCACGCGATTGCCACCACGCGCGAAAGCGGCTTCCATTCCTGCATGAAGAGCTCTTGCAGATATTCGAGGTATTCGTGCATGGCCAGTGGCAGTCGTAGGTGGAAGCCATCATATTGGCTTCACTCGTCCGGCCCTATTGTCAGATTGGTTTCAAAATTATCGGGTTCAAAACCCGGTGCGCTAATCGCCGGTAGCCGTGGCGATCTCGCTTACATCCACCAGGTTCGTGGGATACTGCCCTGTATAACAGGCGCTGCAATACATTGTCGTCTGGCCCTCGCCCGCCGCCTTCTTGAGCCCTTCGAGCGAAAGGTAGGCAAGGGAATCGGCTCCCAGATAAGACCGTATCTCTTCCACGGTCTTGTTGGCTGCAATCAGTTGCGCCTTATCGGGAGTATCCACGCCGTAGTAGCACGGAGAAATGGTCGGCGGACATGAGATGCGCATGTGCACCTCTTTCGCCCCGGCGCTGCGCAGCAGGCGGACCAGCTTCTTGCTGGTTGTGCCGCGCACGATCGAATCGTCAATCAGTATCAGCCGCTTGCCCTCAATCACGCTGCGCACCGGGTTCAGCTTCAGCCTCACTCCAAAGTCGCGCACCCGCTGCTCCGGCTCAATAAACGTACGCCCTACATAATGGCTGCGGATCAATCCGGTTCGAATCGGCAGTCCGCTCTCCTGCGAATATCCAATCGCCGCCGGCACACCGGAATCCGGAACCGCCACCACGATGTCGGCATCCACCGGAGTCTCCCGCGCCAGTTGCCGCCCCATCTCCTCGCGGCTCTCGTTCACCGACCGCCCGAAAACAACGCTGTCGGGACGCGCAAAATACACGTGCTCAAAAATGCAGCTCGACTGCGGCATTGCCGGAGCATAGAAGCGCGACTGCACCCCCTCCGGCCCCACCACAATCAGTTCGCCCGGACGCACGTCGCGTTCAAACTCGGCCCCGATCAGGTCGAATGCCGTGGTCTCTGAGGCGAATACGATTGCGTCCTTCTGCGTCCCTCCCGCGGCCTTGATCCGGCCCATCGACAGCGGACGGAAACCTCTCGGATCGCGCACCGCGAAGATTCGATCCCGCGTCATAATCACCAGCGAGAACGCTCCTTCAATCCTGCGCAGCGCATCCGTGATCGCGTCGGGAAGGGCCTGTTCGCGCGAGTGCGCGATCAGGTGAACAATCACTTCGGTATCGCTGCTCGTCTGGAAGATCGACCCTTCGCGCTCCAGCCGCGCCCGTATATCCAGCGCGTTGACCAGATTCCCATTGTGCGCCAGCGCGATCTGTCCCTTGTTGCACTCCACCTTAATCGGCTGCGCGTTCAATAGCGCCGAATCGCCCGTGGTGGAATACCGCGTATGTCCAATCGCCAGCGTTCCCGGCATCCGCGAGAGCACATCTGCGGTGAAGATTTCCCCCACCAGCCCCATGGCGCGATGCAGCCTCACCAGCTCGCCGTCCGATGCCGCAATCCCCGCTGACTCCTGACCTCGATGCTGTAACGCGTGCAGCCCCAGGTAGGCCATCGTCGAGGCCTCGGGATGAGAGTGAACCGCCACTACGCCGCATTCTTCGCGAAACTTATCGAGTGTGATCAGCATTGGCCCTCACCCCACTTCGCCGCAAATTGGAAATCCACGATCTCAATAAGAGTGGACGGCTTCCGTCTCGCTCTCCAGCGCTCTCTGCAGTGCGCTCTCCCACGCCTTCTTCAACTCTTGCACCGCCGCCGAAACCACCAGCCGTCCATCCACCCGGATATCCACCTGGCTGGAAACTGTGCTTCCAATCTCCTCAGCGCCGATACCCCATTTTACCGCTACTTCTTGGATTCGCTTGACCTTTTCCGGGACGCACGAAATCACTACTCTGCTGGCGTCTTCCCCAAATAGAACATACTCAGATGGCAATCCCCCGGATTTCAGCCTTAACTCCACCCCTAACTCCCGGGGAAACGCGGACTCCGCCACCGCCACCGCCAGCCCGCCATCCGAGCAGTCGTGAGCCGTCTCCATCAACCCCTGTTCTGCCAGTTCAATCAGGCAGTTCTGCAGGGCAGCCTCTTTTTCCATCTCCAGCGCCGGAGGGAACCCCCAAATCTGCCCTAAAATCTCCTTCGCATACTCCGATGACCCGAATTCCACCTGCGCGTCGGTCTCATCTCCCGGCTCCGACCCCCGCAGCAGCACCAGGCTCCGCCCGGTTTCCAGAAACGCATGCTGCCGCGCCACCTCGGCGTTCTCCAGCAGCCCAACGATTCCCAATACCGGCGTGGGATAAATCCCCTCGCCCAGCGTTTCGTTGTAAAAGCTCACGTTCCCGCCCGTAATTGGGACATCCAGCTCTTCGCATGCACGGGTTATGCCGTCAATCACCTCGGAAAACTGCCACATCACATGCGGCTTCTCCGGACTGGCAAAGTTCAGGCAATTCGTCGCCCCCACCGGACGCGCCCCCGTACAGGCCACATTGCGCGAGGCCTCGGCCACCGCATGCATCGCTCCCAGCCTGGGATCGAGATAACACCAGCGCCCGTTTCCATCCACTGCCATGGCAAGCGCTCGCTTCGTCCCCTTTACCCGCACTACCCCCGCATCTCCGCCCGGACGCTGCACTCCCACCAGCTGCACATAGCTCTCATACTGCTCCGTGATCCAGCGCTTCGAGCAGATATTCGGCGACCCCAGCAGCTCCTTCAGTTCTCCCGTCAAATCCCGCTGGCCGCCCAGCCCCACGCTCTCCGGCATCTCCCGCGCCACCGGCGGCTCCCACCGCTCCAGGGGACGCTTGTAAACCGGTGCCTCATCCGTCAAACACGTATTCGGAATCTCGGCCACCACCTGCCCATGCTCCAGCACCCGCATCTTGTTATCGTTGGTCACCCGCCCCACCGTGACCGCATCCAGCCCCCACTTGCGGAATACCCGGAACACCTCTTCTTCGCGTCCGGCCTCGGCCACCAGCAGCATGCGCTCCTGCGACTCGCTCAGCATGATCTCGTAGGGCGTCATGCCGGTCTCGCGCTGCGGCACGTAGTCCAGTTCAATTTCAATTCCCACGTTCCCGCGCGCGCCCATTTCGCAGGTGGAACACGTAAGTCCCGCCGCCCCCATGTCCTGGATTCCCACGACCGCACCGGTCTCCATGGCTTCCACGCAGGCCTCCAGCAGCAGCTTCTCCATAAAGGGATCGCCCACCTGGACGTTCGGCCTCTTCTGCTCCGAGCCTTCGCTGAACTCCTCACTCGCCATCGTTGCGCCGTGAATCCCATCCCTCCCCGTCTTCGACCCGACGTAGATCACCGGATTCCCTTCACCCGCCGCCTTGGCATAAAAAATCTGGTCCCGCCGCACCAGCCCCATTGCGAACGCATTCAGCAGCGGATTCTGCGAATAGCAGCTCTCAAACCGCGTCTCCCCGCCCAGGTTGGGGACACCAAAGCAGTTCCCGTAATGCGCGACTCCACTCACCACGCCTTCCAGGATCGAATGATTCTTGTGCACCACCTCGCGGCTCTCCCCGCTCTTCCCGCTGCTCACCGGACCAAAGCGCAGTGAATCCATCACCGCCACCGGACGCGCGCCCATCGTGAAGATGTCCCGCAGAATTCCGCCTACGCCCGTGGCCGCGCCCTGAAACGGCTCGATGAACGAAGGATGGTTGTGCGATTCGATCTTGAACGCGCAAGCCCACCCGTCGCCGATGTCGATAATCCCCGCGTTTTCCCCCGGACCCTGCAGCACCCGGCGGCTGCGCGTGGGCAGCCGTTTCAGATGAACGCGCGATGACTTGTACGAGCAGTGCTCGCTCCACATCACGCTGAAAATTCCCAGCTCGGTCAGCGTAGGCTCACGCCCCAGCAGGTCGAGGATCTTCTGATACTCATCGGGCGTTAAGCTGTGTTCACGAACTACCTGGGGAGTGATGGCGATGGCTTGTGGCATACGGAGTTGAAGATTGCAGTGAATTGAAAACTTGCGCCGGAAAACTTATTGTCGCATCTTCCGGGCCATTCGCGCGACACTCAGCTGCACTTTGATTACAGCCTTTTTCAGCGGCTTGTGCATTCTGTACCTTCTCTTTGACGGGTATGCAACGAACCTTAATGCCCGCTCCTGCATCTAACCTCTTATTACCAACGATGACCGTTCTGGACGACTTCCAGAACGCCTCAGGGCGATGCGAACCTGCATTAAGGCCCTGGGCCCCCTCCGGGGATTTCCCTAAATGCGGCCCGCCCCCTGGCCCTTCCCTGTAACCCCAGTGGAAAACCAAGGAACCCATCCATACTCTTGGCCCTTGCTCCCAACCGGCGTAGAGTTGGAAAGGCATGAACGAGCGATCACACGGCGCCCGCCGGGAGCTGATGTTTGGCGAAATTCTCGGCTTCGCCTACGAAGCATTCAAGATCAACAAAATCCGCTTCATGCTCACTGCTCTTGGCATGGTGATCGGGACCGCTTCTCTAATCCTCGTCGTCACCATCGGCCTCACCGGCAAGCAATACATCCTCGGACAAATCCAGGCCATCGGCGCCAACCTCATCTATGTCTATTACGAGGGCGGCTCCATCTACACCAACAGCCAGTACACCGATTATCTGAATGTCTCCGATATGC
>DASZRZ010000332.1:0-4533 GCA_035548935.1 Terriglobales bacterium | reverse complement strand
TGGCTTTCGCAAAGATTGGCGGAGAAGCAATAAATGGACACTCAAAAGGACTCCACGAACTTGCATTCGACGAGCGCCGCAACCGCACACGGCGGGGCGCACGCCCATGCCGCTCCCACGGGATTCGTGCGCAAATACATCTTCAGCCTGGACCATAAGGTTATTGGCATCCAGTACTTCTTCCTGGCTTTGACGGCGGTATTCGTCGGAATGCTGCTCTCTTTGCTGATGCGAATCCACCTCGTATGGCCGGGCGTTAACCTACCCATCTTCGGCGAAATCAAACCGGAAACCTATCTCACACTGTTAACCATGCACGGGACCATCATGGTTTTCTTTGTGCTGACCACGGCTCCGCAGGGCGGTTTTGGAAATTACTTTCTACCGATTCAGATCGGGGCGCCGGACATGGCGTTCCCCATCCTGAACATGATGTCGTTCTGGACGACATTCCTGGCATTCGTGGCGATCATTGCGGCCTTCTTCGTCGAGGGCGGCGCTCCCCTCTCCGGCTGGACAAACTATCCGCCGCTGAGCGCGATTCCCTCGGCGGGCCCCGGACTGGGCTTGGGCGAAGATCTCTGGCTGGTTAGCATTGCGCTTTTTTGCGCTGCCTCGCTCATGGGTGCGCTGAATTTCATAACCACCATTCTGGACCTGCGGGCGAAGGGCATGAAGCTGATGCGCATGCCGCTCACCTGCTGGACGTGGTTTGTCACGGCGATTCTGGGCCTGCTGGCGTTCGGCGTCCTGCTGGCCGCGGGCTTGCTTCTGCTGCTGGATCGCAATGCGGGAACCAGCTTTTTCGTCCCCGGCGGCCTGGTGGTGAATGGACAGGCGGTCAACCACAAGGGCGGCTCTCCTCTGCTATGGCAGCACCTGTTCTGGTTTTTCGGCCATCCCGAGGTCTATATCGCGATTCTTCCGGGCATGGGCGTGGCATCGCAGCTGCTTTCCACCTTCGCCCGCAAACCGATCTTTGGTTATAAGGCGATGGTGTACGCCATCATGGCCATTGGAATTTTGGGATTTGTGGTCTGGGGTCACCACATGTTCATGAGCGGAATGAGCCCGTATTCGGCATTCGCGTTCAGCATGCTGACGATGGCCATCGGCGTACCTTCGGCGATCAAGACCTTCAACTGGCTGGGCACGCTGTGGCGCGGCAAGATTCAATTCCATTCTCCGATGCTGTTCGCCATTGGATTCGTTTCCCTGTTTGTTTCAGGCGGATTGAGCGGCCCGTTCCTGGCGCAGCCGGCAGTGGATATTCCGCTCCACGACACCTACTTTGTCGTGGCCCACTTCCACCTGATTATGGGGGTGGCTGCGATCTTTGGCATCTTTGCGGGAACCTACTACTGGTTCCCCAAGATGTTCGGCAGGATGATGAATGAGAAAATGGCGCAGGTCCATTTCTGGTTCACCTTCATCGGCACCTACGCCATTTTCATGCCCATGCATTACCTGGGGCTGGCGGGGCATCCGCGGCGCTATTCGCAGCTTACCGAGTTGAAGTACCTGGAGCCGCTGATAAGCCTGCAGAAATTCATCTCCATCGCCGCATTCATCACCATTGCCGCCCAGATCATTTTCGTGATCAACCTCTTCTGGAGCATGAAGAAGGGGAAGGTTGCGGGAAGGAATCCGTGGAATGCAACCACGCTGGAGTGGATCACCACCAGCCCACCGCCGCATGACAATTTCGGCGGGATAACGCCGGTCGTCCATCATGGTCCCTATGAGTATGGGGTCCCGGGGGCGGAGAGGGATTTCATCATGCAGACCGATCCTCCCACGGCGGGCACGGCGGCGGCTCATTAGACCGGCAGTCCGAAACCGGTAGTCCGGGAGCCAGCAGTATTGTTGACAACGCAAAAGCGTTAAAACGGAATCGTAACGGTTATGGCGACACTAAGTCCCACACTCAAGGTTAAGAAGCCACGGCCCAGTACGGGAGGAAACGGTGGCGGTCCGATTATCCGCTTCCCGGTAGAGGGCGGCGGCGGCGGCGGCGGCGGAGACAGCTATCCCAACTTCGGGGAAAAGCTGCGGCGCTACCGCCTGGGACTAGTGGTGGGCCTGGCTGCGGTGGTGATGCTTTTTGTTTCCTTCACCAGCGCCTACATCGTGCGTCAGGGTCTGGGAACATGGGATGCTGCCAGCAACCGCTACATTAGCGACTGGGTTCCCCTGCGGCTTCCCACCGGGCTGCTGCTGATTAATACGCTTCTGCTGCTGGCAAGCAGCTACACCATCGAAAAGGCACGGCGTGCGGCTCTGCAGAAAGCCGCACTGGCTCCGGCGCTGGCGATACCGGGAATTTCATCCGGGGAGGAACACTCCCTTCCATGGCTTCCGATGACCCTACTGCTGGGATTTGCGTTTCTCGGGGGACAGCTTCTCGCCTGGCGCGAGATGGGAGCACGCGGTTTCTTTCTGTCGAACACTCCCAGCGGATCTTTCTTTTACGTGCTTACCGGCATGCATGCGCTGCACCTGGCCGGCGGCCTGGTGGCGCTCATGTATGCCATGGCCGCAACCCGCTATGGCGTCCGCAGCCTCGAACGGCGGCGGATTGTGGTGGATGTAACTGCCTGGTACTGGCACTTTATGGCTTTCTTGTGGGTGTACGTGTTCGCGCTGTTGAAGTTTGCTTCGTAGGATAAGGCAATAACGGGAGAGAGCCGATGGCGGATGTCGCTGTCCAACACCATGTGGAAACGGCCTATGAGCCGTCGCTGTTTGGTACCTATTCCAACAAGATCGGGATGTGGCTGTTCATCCTGTCGGATTCGCTGACCTTTGGCGCGCTGCTTTACGCCTACAGCTATGGAAGAATCTCCAACCCCGACTGGCCGACACCGTTCCATTCCGAGAGCATTATCAACGCTACGGTCATGACGGCATTCCTGCTGACCAGTTCCCTCACTATGGTTCTGGCGGTGGCGGCGGCGAACGAAGGCAACCGGCAAAGGACCATCCGCTGGCTGGCCGCAACCATGTTCTGTGGCACGGCATTCGTGGTTCTCCACGCGCGTGAGTGGCTGGGATTGATTCATGAAGGCATGACGCCGAAGGGGAATCCCTGGGCGCCGGGAGTACCCCAGTTCGGCGGGACCTTCTTCACCATTACCGGGCTGCACATGTTGCACGTCGCCATTGGAGTTGTGATCCTTGGCGTGATGCTGGTGCGCAGCATGGGTAAGAAATTTTCGGCCAATGACGTGGAGACCAGCGGACTCTACTGGCACTTCGTCGATCTGGTCTGGATGTTCGTATTCCCACTGGTTTACCTGATGTCGACCAAAATCGAGTAGGGAGAGCCCATGTCTCATACGGGAGCAACAGAGCAGCATCACCCGGAAGGTAAGTCGCAGTTCTACTTTGTCTGGTTATTTTTATTGGTGGCCACGGCGATTGAGGTTTTTCTGGCCTACATTCATTTGCCGGCAGTGCGGATGCTCTCAATCCTCATGGGCCTCTCGATCGTGAAGGCGGCGCTGATTATCTATTACTTCATGCACCTGAAGTATGAGGTCACTCCAATGCGGCGGATGCTGATGGCGTCGCTGGTAGTATGCTTGGCCCTGATGTGCATCTTCTTCCCCGATGCATTCCGGGTTGTCCGCCTGGGGGTCAAGTGAAGCGGCTTCTGTTGATTGCACTGCTCTACGCAGCCGTAGCCACCCTGCCCGCCTTTGGACAGGGGTGCGCAATGTGCTGGAATTCGGCAACGGGAGCCGATGAACGCGGCAAATCGGCCCTTAGCCGCGCCGTCACCGTCCTGCTGGTGCCGCCCCTTGGTCTGATGGCGGGTATCGCGGGCTTGTCCATCCGGTATGCCAAGCGGCGTGACGGAGACCGGGAAAAGACCGGCGAAGATCCGCAAGCGTAAGATTCCCTGCAAAAGAACAGTTAAAGGCGCGGCCTGAACCGCGCCTTTTCTTTTGCTTCTGTGCCATGCCGCCTGGGATCACATCTCATTCCTCCTGAATTTGCCTGCCGGTTGAGGCCCGCGCCCATCAAGCTTTATAATCGTAAGATTCGGTAGTGGGTCCGGCCCAACCAGTAGAGCCGGAGAAATTTTGGGCTGGCTGCGGCTGTGGGGGCTGGCGGCCAAGCCAATGTCTTTTTCCAATGTCAATGGATTCCATCGTCGTTCGGGGCGCCCGTGTTCATAATCTGAAGAACATCGACTTCGAAATTCCCCATAACCAGTTGACGGTGGTGACCGGGGTTTCGGGATCGGGCAAATCTTCCCTTGCCTTCGACACCATCTATGCCGAAGGGCAGCGGCGGTATGTCGAGTCGCTTTCGGCCTACGCACGGCAGTTCCTGGAGCGAATCGAAAAACCCGATGCGGACCTGATCGAGGGAATCGCCCCGGCGGTCGCCATCCGGCAGAAAAACAGCACGCGGAATCCCCGTTCCACGGTCGCCACCGCCACGGAAATTTACGACTACCTCCGGCTGCTATTCGCCCGGGTGGGCCGCACCTACTGTCTGCAATGCGGAGCCGAGGTTCGCAAG
>DASZRZ010000331.1:0-3488 GCA_035548935.1 Terriglobales bacterium | reverse complement strand
ATAAGGGAGAGGAAGAGGACAAGCTGTAGAAGCGGAGGCTGGCGTTTGAGTCCCCTGCTCAGGGCGGAATCGCCCAAGGCGGAATCCAGCCGGTGGCTGCCATGGAGCCCATGAATTTCCGGCAAGCTTTTCGCTACGGCGCGGATGCCTGTCTGCAAGCGACCAGAGTCCCCCGGGAGGATTGGGACCGTCAGATTAGGGGGCGCGTTGTGCGAAGGTCAATCACCCGAAGCGCGCTTTCTTGCAATTTGTTCCAAAATGGGAATATGGCAACTACCTTATTGAGAGGGGCTAAGCACTTCCCAGCGCGCACTGCATAAATCGATCCCAAGATAGGAAGGGGCCTGTAGGTTCCTGATTGGCAGGTCTCGCGGTGGATGCGGTTGGGAGGCTTCCATGATCGATCAAGGCACAATAATTCCTTGCAAACGATCTGAGTTCCTGAATATTATGCGCACCGGCTTGCCCGAGTGGCAGGCTCTTTCGACGGCTCGATCTATGGTTGGCAACTGGTTTTGGGGCAGTGCAGCGCAGCGAAAGTTTTCGGGCTTCCCGGTCTGCCGTGAGTTTGCGTTCACGCAGATGGGGAGGCCCTTATCTTTTGCAACCCGCTTCCGCAGTGCCTGCCAGCCTTCGCCTGGGAGAGTCCCCTGGCGAAGTAACCCGCTCCCCGAGCGCGAGCAAGGGATCAGGATGAAAGCCGCTTTGTCGATTGAAGACTCGGAACATCCGAAGCTGACGACTTACCAGAGGCGAAAGGAGCGCTGTCGTGAGAGAGAAGGGAACTGTGAAATGGTTCAATGGGGCCAAGGGCTACGGCTTTATCCAGCGGTCAAGCGGGGAAGATGTCTTTGTGCACTTCTCTTCGATTCAGGAGAACGGCTATCGCACGTTGAACGAAGGTGAGATGGTTGAGTTTGACCTGATGCAGGGCCCGAAAGGTTTTCAGGCCTCCAACGTGGTTCGCTGCTAAAGTTCCGATCTCTGCGGCAGCCTTTGCCGGGTGAGGAGCGAGCGCCACTCCGGGCCTCACCCGTAATTTAAAAAGCAGCTTCTGCTCAACCTTCTATCCGGCTTCTCCTTGTTTTTCTCCCTGCGTGGCCTTGCCATTCCTAATTTTCTTTGAAAAATGCACGGGACCCTTAGCCAGGGGCTTGGTGATGACGTCTTTACCCGGGTCGAAGCTGAGCGTCAGTGTCTCGGCGCACACTCCACAAAGCCAGAAGTATTCGATCCGGTGAACATGCTTTTTACCAGACACTGCTTTAGGCCCCGCCACAGTACGCGAGTCAATCTGAAACAACTTACCCTCGCGCAGGTAGTGAAACGGTTCGGTGCATTGGGGATTGGCACATTTCGAGAGCATGTTTTTGCCAGAACCTTGATTTGCCAGAACCTTGATTTGCCAGAACAATGAGTTGCCAGAACCGGGACAACTGTGGCTTCCTACCTGAGCCTATGATGCTTGGATATATCGCTTTCGCTTGATTTCCGCCCGTATCACCTCCGGACGTCGATCCCTGTTTTTTCTTGCGACGCCTGGAATGCCGCTCCCCGTTCAAGTTTCCAGATAGGAATGGACATGCTTTCCCCATCAACGCAGATTACGGGACACGGAGATTGATCAACCACCGGGTTTAGACGGGAACCAATCAACCTCCTCTGGATGGACTTGCCTCTGCCAATGAAAAGCACATCGGCTTCGCATTTCCTGAGCATGCGTGCAATGGTTCTGGCCGAATTTCCGGTGTTGACGTGGATTTCAGGATGGATCGGAACCCATCCCACTATCTCGCGAATTTCTTCGGCGGCGCCTTCTGCATGCAATGGCTTGTCATAATGCAGAGGAAGCGACAAAGATCCCTCATCGATTTCAGGCAGGGCATGCAGGAAGTGGAGTTTGGCGTCGAGCTTCCAGGCGTATTCAAAGGCGAGCTTGATGTGAGTTTTATCCCGCGATGCAAGGTCAATCCAGCATGCCACATTGCGGGTTGGCGAATGCAGCTTGTTCAATTGCACATTCGGCCCAATAGTCCAGACCGGAGTGCTCGATTCGCGAATGAGCTGGCACCGCAGGGAGGCCCGTCCAAGTCTCGGAATGCCAAACGGGTCCGATGCAGGCGCTAACAGAAGACCAGAGGCTCCGAATTGGCGGAACTCCTGCACCGCCTTCAACGGACTGCATTCCATCGCCATCCGGCGGCAGATTCCGTAGTGGTCAGCTTCGGGAAAGAAGCTGGTTACCAGCGATTCGGCTTCTTCGCGGCTGCGCCGCGAGGGATCGTAACAGTGCAGAATGGTGAGCTGCACGAGCAGCTCGTCGGCGATCCGGGCCACCGCCGGAATGGCCCGGTAGCACGAGTCGGAAAAATTGGTTAGAAACAAAATCTCAAGCGGATTTGGTTCATACATGGCAACGCTCCTCTCAATAAACAAATCCGTCCACCGGCCGGATACTGGCCGGTAAACGCTCATCTCCGAGTTGTTGGCGCAGGTCGATCTCGATGGTGCGGGAAAGGCTGCTCATCGGCGTGTCATGCACCGAGTTCTCGAATGGAGCCTCGATTTCCTTGCCGATGGATTCCAGCGAAAGAAAGATGAAGCTGACCAGCGTGGACGCCAGCGGCGTCATGATCCCCATCCCCGAGACCAGGCCGATTGGCAGAAGTACGCAGTAAACGCTGACCAGTACCCGCGGGAAATACTCATATTGGCGCGGCAGGGGCGTGTTTTTGATCCGCTCGCAGGCTCCCTGAATGTTGCAAAGCTCCGTCAGACTTTCGTCGATGGCGACAAAGCGATACGAATCCAGCTTTCCCGACTCAAAAAGCTCCCGCAGCAGATGGCCTTTTCGCAGAAGCAGGGCCAGCGGAATATTTTTGCTCTCGCGCAACTGGCAGATCATCTCTTTGTCGAGAATCGTTTCAAATTCCGGAAATGGGTTCTGCCGGCGCAAGTGGCAGCGGAGGGCGTGAACGTATGCGATTTGCAGCTCAATCAACGACCGGCGGCTGTCCCCGGATTCCCGATTGAACGTGCTCCCTTCCACCAGTGTCAGCACCTGGCGCGCGAAGGTACGGGAGGTGTTGACCAGCGCTCCCCAGAGCATCCGCGCCTCCCACCACCGGTCATAGGCGGAATTGTTGCGGAAAGCCAGGAATATGCTGAGCGCACCGCCGATCATCGCCAGGGGCAGGCTGGGCAGGGCCACAATCGTGAAGCCTGCCTTTGTGTACAAAAGGCTGATCGTCAGGTCGAAGAGGAACAATATTCCCAGGCGCTTGGAAACGTGAGGCCAAACCCTGCGAAACGGCAAATGGTCACGAACGATCATTCCGCGAGATTAATCACGGCGGCGGTGCATTTCCAGATATCGTGTGGCGATCTTTTGAGGGTGGGCGGTCTCTCACGGACTACCGTTTGCCGCGGGCAACCTATCTTTCGGATATACCAGAGATTCGTAAGTTGTCTGTAGTGCCGCGCCGCTG
>DASZRZ010000330.1:0-4770 GCA_035548935.1 Terriglobales bacterium | reverse complement strand
CTTTCCCCATGTACTGCAAAAATGGCGCACTTTCCGATTCCCGTCGATCATCCCACACTGGCTTGCTCATTGCAGTATTTACGCGAGTACCCCCGGAATGATCGTGGGCTCACGCCTGAATTTGGCGTTGTAAACTGTGCGCCATGAAGCGCATTCCATCGCTGGACGGTCTGCGAGCCATGTCGATTCTCATGGTTCTCGTGGCTCATCTTGCGAGCACCGGCCGCGCCTGGAGGTTTTTATCGGCCTACGGCGCCACTGGCGTGCGCATGTTTTTCGTCATCTCCGGATACCTGATCACCACCTTGCTTCTCAAAGAACAGGCTCGCTCCGCGGCCATTGACCTGCGCGGATTTTATGTCCGCAGGGCCTATCGAATTCTGCCGGCTGCCGGCGCTTTCATACTTTTTGCACTCGTTGTTTACTGGCGCGAATTCACCTGGATCAACATCGGCGCCATGCTCTTGTACCTTGTGAACTTTGACCGGTCCACGCCCTGGATCGTGGGCCATCTTTGGTCGCTCAGCGTCGAGGAGCAATTCTATTTAGCGTGGCCCGGCGCGTTGAAGAAGTTGTTCCACCGCAAAGTGGAGGTTCTATGTGCCGTCATGGTGATGGCGCCCGTTTTCAGCGCCCTGTGCTTCCACTTCAAGGTTCCCGGGGGAGGATATCCCATGTTTCCTGCCGTCGCCGACAACCTGGCAGCCGGGTGCCTGCTGGCCATCGTCGCGTCTCGTGTTCCTGCCATCAATCTCCCATCCGCCCTGATCATGCTTTTGGCGGTTCTTCTGATTCCTTTTTATCCCGCCGATTCCCCCTCCAAGACAATCTTTCAACTGTTCATCCTGTGGCCCTTGATGAACTTCTCCATGGCGGGAATTCTGTTGCATGTGGTTCGTAACCCTTATCGCATTCTGAACGCAAGACCCGTGGTCTGGCTCGGGCAAATCAGCTACAGCCTCTATTTGTGGCAGCAGCCATTCTTTTTCGCAAAAAACCAGCCCGCCTATAAACTTTGTTTTGGCCTGGCCCTGGCCTGCATCTCTTATTATTGGATTGAAAAACCGTTTTTGATGCTGCGCGAAAAGCAATTTATCGCGTCACGCGTGGTTGTGCAGGAGTAAGCTATTTCTGAAACTCTACTGGCAGGTTTCCAACATGAATAAGCAAATTCTGTCCCTTGCCCTGTGTCTCGTCTACGCGCTTTCCGCTCATGCAACCACCGATCCGCAGCACAAGATCAAAAAGCTGGTCGTCACCCTGAAAGATGCTCAAGGGCAGGACGTAGGCTCCGCCACTCTGAAGCCATCCGGCAAAGGCGTTGCCATCCAATTGAACCTGAAGAATCTCCCTCCGGGCGAGCATGCCATTCACTTCCATGAGAAGCCGCAGTGCGAACCGCCCAAGTTCACCTCCGCCGGTGGACACTTCAATCCCACTCACCATCAGCATGGTCTGGAGAACCCCATGGGCCACCACGCCGGTGACATGCCCAACATCATGATCGGCGCCAACGGAACTCTCAAGAAAACGATTCACAATGACAACGTCACACTCTCCGATGGTCCGAACTCGCTATTCACCAATGGCGGCACGGCCATGATGCTTCACGCCAAGGCCGATGACATGAAGTCCGACCCTGCGGGAAATGCTGGAGATCGCATTGCTTGCGGCGTCATTCAACCTTAGCCCAATGGATTAGTTAAAACCTCAGGTGAAGAACTGTTTGCCCGTTATATCGCAAAATATTTCACCTGAAAAACGCCCGCGGCACGTAACAATAGTCACCAATTTCGCTTAGCCCCCTAGTTACCCACGTTTGTGTGATCTGTGGAAATTACACTGTTTGGCCTGCTACGTGCTCCAAAAACCACGGGTAGCGTTGTGTTCAGGTACATCTGTGCACTATTCTACCTAGTACCATCCGCTTCAGAACATCGAGCGGCGGAGGTCTCCCTTGATTAAGAAGCTCCTGTGTTTGGTGTTTGCTTTAGCCCTGTTGGTGCCTGCAGCGGCGATGGCAGATACTTTCACAGTATCCAGTTATTCGGTGACGCTGAATACGGTCGACCCAGGTTTGGTGCTCAATTGGGCCCCCGCCTTGGCAACGCCGTACTCGTTCAATCTCAATCCCGGCCAGAGTACCGGCTGGTTCAATCTGTTTGACCTGTGGACGAATGAAACGGCCGTTAACCTCGGCGAAGACACCGTTCCCAAGCCAATCAGCGTAACCATGAACTTTTCGCAGCCCATCGCTTCAGGTACTGTGGGCGGCTCAACCTATGGCGTTTACGGTGTGATTCAGGGTGGTCATGTGACCTGGAGCGCTCCGGTGGTCGTTCCTTTTGGCAACGGTGGCAGTTTCACCATGTATCTTCAGGATGCCGATTTCAACATGGGCGTTCTGGGGGTAAATGAAGGCCAGAAGTACGGCGCCGATATTTACGCCAAGATCAAGTACAACAACTCTCCGAGCACGGTACCAGAGCCCGGCATGCTGTTTCTCTTGAGCAGCAGCTTGGTGGGCTTGAATGGCTATCTTCGTAAGAAGAAGGCCAGTTAACGTGTTCGCGTTCTAGGCAAGGCCGTCAAAACTGGCGCGCCTTGCTTTTTTACTTTTCCTCCTGCCGGTCCTCCTCTCCCGATTTGGCCTTCCACTCCTTCGCGCCACACATATTTCCGCTTGCTGCCTCAAATCCGCTGAATCTCCCTCCCTGCTAGAATCAAAGTCTCCATGGATCGCAATTCCATCCGTAATTTCGCAATCATCGCCCATATCGATCACGGTAAGAGCACCCTTGCTGATCGTCTCCTCGAACTGACCGGCTCCCTCACGGCGCGGGAGATGCAGGAACAGGTGCTCGACGCCATGGATCTGGAGCGCGAGCGTGGCATCACCATCAAGGCTCATGCCGTCCGCATGATGTACCAGGCGCAGGACGGCCACACCTATCAGCTGAATCTGCTCGATACCCCCGGACACGTCGATTTCACCTACGAGGTTTCGCGCTCGCTGGCCTCCTGCGAAGGCGCTCTCCTGCTGGTGGATGCCAGCCAGGGCGTCGAAGCCCAAACCCTCGCGAATGCTTATCTTGCAATCAACAATGGCCTGGAGATCATTCCCGTCATCAACAAAATCGATCTTCCCAGCGCCGACGTGGAGCGTGCCCGCGAGATGATCGAATCCACCGTTGGCCTCGATGCAAAAAATGCCCTGCCGATCAGCGCCAAGACCGGCGCCGGTGTCGCCGAGATTTTGGAAGCCATCGTAAAGAGGATCCCTCCTCCAAAAGGCTCTGCCGATTCGCCCCTTCAGGCCCTTATCTTCGACTCCTGGTTCGATCCTTATCGCGGGGTTGGCGTGCTCACCCGCGTCTTCCACGGCACTCTGCGCAAGGGCCAGCACATCCGCCTCTGGTCCAACGGCAAGGATTTCGAGGTGGAGACCGTGGGCGTGCGCACTCCCAAGCCTGTCGAGGTGGAAGAGCTAATGGCGGGCGAGGTTGGCTTTTTTTTTGCCAACCTGAAGAATGTGGCCGACACCAAGATTGGCGACACCATCACCGACGACCGGCGTCCCGCCAGCGGGCCTCTGCCCGGCTTCGAAGAGCTTAAGCCCATGGTCTTTGCCGGGCTCTATACCGTCGACTCCCACGAGCACACCCTGCTGCGCGATGCCCTTGAGAAGCTCCGCCTCAACGACTCTTCGTTCTTTTACGAGCCGGAAAGCTCTGCCGCCCTCGGCTTCGGCTTTCGCTGCGGCTTCCTCGGCCTGCTCCACATGGAAATCATTCAGGAGCGCCTTGAGCGCGAGTTCAATCTTGAACTCATCACCACCGCGCCCAGCGTCCGCTTCCGCATCACCACCACCGCGGGCGAGGTCATGGAGGTGGATAATCCCTCCCGCTGGCCCCCTCAGGTTGAGATTGAAAAAATCGAAGAACCCGTCATCCTGGCCACCATTCTCACCAACGAGGAATACGTGGGCGGAATCCTCAAGCTGGTGGAAGATAAGCGCGGACGCCAGAAGAGTTTCGAATACGTCACCTCCAGCCGCGTCCTTCTCACTTATGAGTTGCCGCTCGCGGAAATTGTGCTCGACTTCTACGACCGCCTCAAATCCGTCTCCCGGGGATACGCTTCCCTCGACTACCATCTCTCCGGCTATTGGACTTCGCCCATGGTCAAGCTCGACATTCTGGTCTCGGGCGAGTCCGTCGACGCTCTTTCCATCATCGTTCACTCCGAGTTTGCCTATGATCGCGGACGCGCCCTGGTCTCCAAAATGCGCGAACTCATCCCACGCCAGATGTTTGAGGTCGCAATCCAGGCGGCCATCGGCGCGAAAATCATCGCCCGCGAAACCGTCTCCGCTATAAAGAAGAACGTGATCGCCAAATGCTACGGCGGCGACATCAGCCGCAAACGCAAGCTGCTGGAGAAACAAAAAGAAGGTAAGCGCAGAATGAAACGCATCGGCCGTGTGGATATTCCACAAGAAGCCTTTCTGGCGGTATTGCGGGTGGGGGAGGATAGTTGAACGCATGAGTGACCGGGCGGAACCCTTGTAACATGCGGCTGGCAGAGGTGTCCACCGTTTTTGGACACCTGACGGCGGATTGGTGACCGGGCCTGCGCGTGCAGCTAAGGCACAAACGGACACCTGAGAGTGAGATGGCCCGCTGTTTATGCGGCTTTGGGAGGCCGTGGGTTTTTCTGCGGTGAAGAACGAACTTGGGCTGGTTTGGACACCTGCGCGTTTTGTGGATC
>DASZRZ010000329.1:0-4356 GCA_035548935.1 Terriglobales bacterium | reverse complement strand
CGGTATCTCGTATATCCGCATGATGGACGGCGTTCAGGCCGACTAGTGTCTTGCCAGAACCGGGAACCCCGGTAATAAAGCAAATCGACTTTTCATCTCTCTCGCGTGCCTGGCACACTATGGTCGTGAGCGATGAAATAGCTCTGTCGAGATCCTCTTTAGCCGCACAGGCGTGCCCAATTTCGAAGACCTCGTTCTGAGAGTAGAGTCTGACAGCAGCGTCAATGATTGGTGGAATCGGATGGAAAATCCCGCCGTCCCACGCCGCCGGATCAATTGGCAACAATCCAGAGCGGCGTTCCTCGCGAGCTATTCGGATCAGTACATCGCCAACAGCCTCAGTAGTGGCCATGCGACAAGGACGCACAACATCGTCAGCAAATGGCCGGGTACCCCCCTTTGCCACATGCCCATCCGAGATGACCATGGGAACGATCGTCCGATGGGCACTAGGTTCGTGAAAACAAGCAAGATTGATAGCATAGTCATCAACTTGCCGCTCGGCGGTGGTAGCACAGGCCCCGGTCTTAGTTTCGATGGCAACAGATCAAATTCTGGATATAACCCTAATATAAACAGCTACTTAAATCGCTTATCCGCTTGCTCCTTCCCTGCGGGAAGACTTGCCCTCCATGGGTTTGTTTTTAATTCCACAAGCCATTTATTTTAAACAGTTTAACGGCGCCCATCGGGCCGGTTTCGCAACTTTAAGCTTGCGAACGGTTTAGAAAGACCGTAAGATCGCTTGTTTCCTCAGCATCCTGAGACTCTCCTGTAAGAGCGGCGTCGCAATTTGAGCTGCCCTGAAAAAGAGGCTTATACCCTGAATCCTTTTGGGGGCTGATGGAATCCAAGTGGCAACGGACTCATACACAAAGGCAGGACAGAACTGATCATGGCAAAGCGACGCGGAAATCCGAACTGGGGCAAGCCGGAGCCGATCGGCCCGGTGATCCCTACGGTAACTGAATTTGAGCAGGTCGTCCGCGAGTTCAAGTTGCAGCCCGACCAGTACGTGCGCTCCACCCGTTTGCGCGAATGGGCACGCCGCAACAAGAACTCCAAGTACATTCCTGAACCCCTTCTGGAAGCGTGGGGATTTGAAATCGAGTCCACACTCTAGTTCCGGGCAATTTTTTGAGCGGAAGCCGCCATATTCCATGGCGGCTTTTTGCTGTGTAGAGCCATTCTGCTAAGATTTCCAAAGTGAGCTTCCACCCGCCATTCACCGACGTTCCTGCCGCGATTGAGGACATTCGCGCCGGCCGCATGATCGTTGTGGTCGACGATGAGGACCGCGAAAACGAGGGTGACCTTACCCTTGCCGCCGAAAAAGTGACACCCGAGGCCATCAACTTCATGGCGCGCTTTGGACGTGGCCTGGTTTGCCTGGCGATGACCGAGGAGCGGCTGGAGCATTTGCGCATTGGGCCGATGTCCTCGGAAAACACCTCGCAGTTCGGAACCGCATTTTGCGAAGCCATCGACGCACGCGAGGGGGTGACCACCGGCATCTCCGCCTACGACCGGGCCAGAACAATCAAGGTGGCAATCGACCCTGCCACCCGGCCTGCGGACCTGGCGCGCCCGGGGCATGTCTTCCCTCTGCGGGCACGGCGCGGAGGAGTGTTGGTGCGTGCCGGGCAAACCGAAGCCGCGGTCGATCTGGCGCGGCTGGCCGGCATGGCTCCGGCAGGGATCATCTGCGAGATCATGAAGGATGACGGCACCATGGCCCGCGTCCCGGACCTCATCACCTTCTGCTGCGAGCACAGCCTGAACATGCTGACGGTGGCCGAGCTGATCCGTTACCGCTTGCGCAACGAACGCTATATCCGCCGCATTGGAGAGGCCATGGTGACCACGCGGTTCGGCGACTTCCGCACCATCGCTTACGAGAGCGAAGTGGATGGCGGAGAGTCGCACGTGGCGCTGGTTAAAGGCGACCTGGAGAAAGCGGGATCAGAGCCGGTTACGGTGCGGATGCACTCCCATTGCCTGATGGGCGACGTTTTCGGCGCAACCCGCTGCGGCTGCCGGGAAACCATCGAGCGCTCCCTACAGTTCATTTCCGATGCAGGAGCGGGAGCGCTGATCTATCTGCACCAGACCTCGAAGGGATTTTCGGTGGAACGCATGGAGGACCGCAACCTGCTCTCCTTCCATCGGAACACTCCGCTGGCGGGGCAGGATCGCAAGGCGCAGCGCGATATCGGGATCGGCGCGCAGATACTCTCCGACCTGAATCTGCGGCGCATCCGGTTGTTGACGAATCATCCCCGCAAGGTGGCGGCGCTGGAAGGTTTTGGAATAGAGATTGTCGAGCAGGTGCCGTTGTTTCCGGAAAAGCCAGCGGCTGTTTCCAGCAGCTGATCTCAGGCATTCAATACCGCATGCCGGGCAGGCGTCCGCTGCGGGAGAAATCGAAGTTCCGCTAGGAGCACTTGCGGGGAACAATCTGCTCTTCGTTCAGGTGGAATTGAGCCGAGCATTTATCCGACCCGCAAATCACCGGAATCAACCCGCAAATCTGGCGGCGGGTAATCAGGCCCAGGGTGGCGCACTGCGGACAGGAGAGCACGGCCCAGTACGGATCATCCCCTTCGCCGGTCTCTCCGGCGTTTTCCAGCACGAACAGCGTTCCCGGACCCATCTGCTCCGGAATCCACTCATTCAGCACGCTTACCTCTCCAACCATCTCGCCTCCGTAAGAACTTGCTGATTAAACATTCCACTCACATCCGGGACTTGAAGCTTCACCGATTTCAAAGGCGCTCACGCGGCACTGCGCCGCATGCGGCGAGCCTCCGCCGGGACGCTCCTGTTGCTCTTGCGAACGCCCACCTTCGGTTTACGCGCCGCCGCTCCGGTTTGGAGAAGCTCACCAAGCTGCCTGCTTTTGATTTCCGCTTTGATTTCACGCACGGTATCGCTCAGCGAAATGGCGAGCATGGGCTGGCGCGAATTCTTGAGCACGTTGATTAACTGGCGCGCGGAATCTTCGAGGAAAATATTCCGGCCATCGGTCAGAAGATGGCAGCCGGCCCCTTTGGAAACGGTGTCCACCAGCCGCTTTCCCATCTCCCGCTGCAGGAACTGGATGACCCTGCGAACCTTTTGCAGGGAGAATCCCCGGCCTCGCAGATTGCAGATGACGGAGACCTCCGCAAGGTCCGCCAGGGAATAGAGCCGGCGATGGGCCAGGCGCTGGGGAACGACGATTCCGCATTCGTCCCACCACTGCAGCTGGCGGGCGGTAATGCCGGTCAACTGCATTACCTCATTGGACGTGAGCCGGAATTTATCGGAGGAGACCATGATCAAACATTTCCATACCAAAATGTTTGAAACATTTTATGGCGCAGGTGGTGCCTGTCAAGGCAAATGCGGATAAAGAAACCTATAAGGCAATGAGGTTCAAGAAGGTGCTTCCCATGGGCTTCCATTCCCGGGGGCTCCCCCGCCGACGAAGTGCACAATCTCAAGCCGGTCGCCTTCATTGAGCACAATGGTTTCCCAACGTGTGCGGGAGGCGATCTCGCCATTCAGCTCCACGGCCACGCGGTCGGATTTTATCCCCAGTTGAGCCAGGAGCGTGGAGAGGAGGATGCCGTGGGCAAATTCCTTCTCCTGGCTGTTGATCCACAGCTTCATACAGGGACGATACGGGATTTCAAAAAATTGCGGGGAGTAACTTACGTGGGACGAATGCCCGATGATGAGATGGCGCTAGGGGGGTGAGGTGCTAGCAGGAAGAGCGGGGTGAGGTGCTAGCAGGAAGGAGGATGCACCCGGAAGCGGCGGACGGAAGAGGCGCCCTGGCTGCTTGCCTGCACCAACACCCTTCCCTGCTGGCCAGCGGCCCTGTCCACGGCGATGGCAACCTCCGCCACTCCCTTGCTGTCGGTCGTTCCATAGGAGTATTGCGAGTGAGCCTGGCCCAGCACCAGGCGGAGGGTAAGCTCGGCTCCATCGACCGGCTGGCGGTCGCGGGTAACCTGGAGCACGAATTTGATGCCGCCGTTGCTGAGAACCGAGCCGGCATTCAGACATTCGATGCAGAAGATCCCCGCCGATTCTCCCTCGGCAATGGCTGCCAGGCCGGAGACTAAAGGGGCGGCCAATTTCGAGGGAACGGGCGCGCTGGCCGCGGCAATCGCCTTATCCGGCTTGCTTGAGTTATCCGGTTTGCTTAAGTCATTCAGATCGCTCAAGTCGATCGATTTGCTTGAATCATTTTGTTCAACCGATGGACTCTCTGAATCGACCAGATCCCCCAGGTCGAGAATATTGTCGTCGCCAGGGGCCCCGGCTGGTCCGGGGAGGGCCATTGCGTCGGCCGTCATCGCCTCATAG
>DASZRZ010000328.1:0-4402 GCA_035548935.1 Terriglobales bacterium | reverse complement strand
CCGCGTACATACGCTGCAATACACCGATGTCACCGCGACTAATTCCATCGCATCATTCTACCGAGCTATTCCTTTGTAAAGATAACATGGGGTGCCCAAATCCGCACGTAAGCCAATCGACTTCTGGTGCCGGCGGTTTTTCCAGCCACACGGCGGCCGGCGAAAAGGCTTTAGCTGGGATTAAGGGGCAATGGGAGGGGCCTTGGGCCGCGGGGCGAGCGCTTTTTAGCGACGGCGCGCGCTCTGGACGATCTCCGGGACCCAGAAAGACAAACGCCGAAAATCGTCCTTAAGGACGTTCGGCCGGAAAATTGTGAATAACTTTGCCGCTCCTCAGGTAAACGCGGTGGCCTGAGTGGGCAGAGCGAAGACCGACCACACCTTCTGTATCCGAGCGATGGCTTCTTTGCCGGCACGGAAGCGCAGGCGCAGTTTGCATTGGAAGCGGCTCATCCGCCCGGCCAGATGAATCAGTAAGAGCCGGTATTTTTTGAAACGGGCCGTGCGCTCTTCGGGCGAGAAGCACAGTCCCTTGATCGCGCTGGCAAGATTATAAGAGAGTAAAGCCAGTTTGAACCACGCCGCATTGACCGCAAAATGCTGGCTGGGCATGTGGCCCCCAGCCAGAGCGTTTTTGATCTCATCGTGCACGTGCTCGACGGTGCCGGCTTTTTCCCGGTGCCAGTTGAGCAGCTTGGCTCCGTCCCACGTTAGCAGATTGGTTAGCACCACATGGTGATGGCGGTCGGAGCCATCGTTAAAGAGCAGCCCTTGGGGTTTGAGCAGACGCAGCCCGACATACCGTAAGGGTTTGCTGTTTTTCTTTTCCCCAGGTTCGCCGGGCACAAAATCTACCTCGGCCCATTGCCGCAAGGTGCCATCGGCTTCGGTGGCAAAGGTTTTCCAATCGGCCGGCGGGACTTGGACGATGGCCTTGGCCAATTGGTCGCACATCCGCGCACTGACGGCAAAACCGATGCGTCCGCCCGGTTCTTTCTCGCGGTCGGGATGTTTGAGCCAACCCAGGAGATCGTTTTCATGGCAGGCGGAGTCGCCGCGGAAATAACGCTCCTGGATCGTGTCGGGCAACGCCGCAAAGGCTAACCGGGCGCAAGTCAGCGGTTCCTGTTGCGCAGGCACGTTGCCGTCGCGGAACTCATCGGCCAGCACCAGATCGGCTTCGGCCCATACCGCCACCATGGGTTGATAACCCCGGCCGCCTTCATAGTGGGTCAGCGCGTTCTCTTTGTGGCTTTCGATAATCGTCGCGTCCTGGTCCACGGTGGCTATCCGCAGGGCTTGGCCTTGGTCGGCGTAAAGTTTAGCCGTGCGGCGCACCCCTCCAGCCAAGACGGACTGCAAACCTTGGACGGGCTTACTGCTGGGCATGATGAAACTCTTCTGCACCTCTCGCGCCGGGCGAGCTAATTCGATTTCCTGGTCATGGAAGCGGTTGAGGAAGGCCCGCACGGCGCCGGTGCGGGGCAAGGCGTAGCCCAAACCACGTTCGAGGCAATCGTCGCCCGCGATCAAGGACATATCTTCGGGACAGTCTCCGCCGACGGTTTGGAGCAGGACGATGCTCTCAATGTACTGGCTGTCGGAGCAACCACGGTCCCGCTTTTTGAGTTTAAGGTTGGCCTCGACCAGATCGGGAATCTTAAGGGAACGCAAAGCGCGGGAGGTGGCCAGCAGGCCGGCGTGGGGACTGGCCATTTCGTCGAGCGGGCGTGGGTCGATTTCGAAGGGCGACTTATGTTGAGTGGGTATGCGTGCAGACATGGGCAAGATATAGACACAGTGTCTACATTATGTCAACCGCAAAAAGACGCCCAGAAGCGATTTTTTTCGCGATTTCAGAAAATTACGTGCGGATCAGGGGGGTGGTCAGGTGCGGGAAAACCCACTACACCTGACCCCCTATGATTACCAACAAAAGCAATAGCAACAAAAACCAGACCGCAACGCAAGCTCCCGAGGAGGCGCCCCAGCCCAAGGCCAAGACGATCAAGCTCGGTATTGACGTGCATTTGGACCGCTATGTGGTGGTACGCATCACCGATGGTGGCACGCCGCAGCCGCCGCAACGGTTCGGGCCGCAGGAATTTCTACTCTGGGTGGCCAAGCAAATCACCCTCGCCGAGAAAGTCTACACGTGTTACGAAGCCGGACCCTTCGGCTACAGCCTGCATCGGAAGCTCGAGAAGATGGGAGCCACCAACTACGTCGTGCGGCCTCGTGACTGGGACGAATATGGCAAGAAGGTCAAGACCGACAAGCGGCATGCCCTGCAATTGGCCCTGCACCTGGATCGCTACGTCAACGGCAATCACCAAGCCTTCTGCGTGGTCCGCGTGCCCACGCCCGAGCAGGAGCAGCAGCGCAGTATTTCGCGACAGCGGGAGAGCTTTCAGCGCGAGAGGCAGCGTCTGGCCGCCCAGGGGCGCAGCCACGCGTTATACTACGGCGAGCATCTTCAGGGCGAATGGTGGCGGGAGGAAGCTTGGGAAAGCTCCGCCGCGCAGTTGCCGCTGATTGTAGTCAATCTGCTGGAACCGCTGCGCCGGCTCATTGCGGTGATGGAGACCGAACTTAAAGCCCGCACCAAAGAAGTGGAGGCCGCCGCCGCGCCGCAACTGCCCGTGGGCATGGGCAAACTCACCAGTGAAATTCTGGAGCGGGAGGTCGCCGATTGGGACCGGTTCAAAAATCGGCGCCAGGTGGCCAGCTATACCGGTTTGTGCCCCGGCGAGGACACCTCCAGCGACCGGCGCTTTCAAGGGGCGATCAATAAACACGGCAATCGCCGGTTGCGACCGATCTTGGTCGAGTGCATGTGGCGGCTCAGTATCTTTCAGCCCGGTTATCGCGTCGTGAAGAAGTGGCGGCCCGAACTCTTGAACCCCAAGACGAGCCGTCCGCGCCGGAAGAAGATTATCGTGGCGATGGGGCGTGCCTTCTGCGTGGATTGGTGGCGCGTGCGCACCGGTCGTTGCAAAGCCGAGGACCTGGGCCTCCAGCTCCAGGTTCCCAGCCGGGGCGCGGTGCCCAAGAGCGCGCCGGTGTCGGAACACGGGACGAAATGAGCCCTGGATGATTTTGCCGCGAACAATTTGGAGCGTAACGGAGCCCGTACTGACCCCTGGGTCTTTGAGGACCCGTTTTAAAGAATGGGTTCCGTGCGCTTCTCTGGCCAATCTTGGAAACGATACGATGTGCGCCCTGAGCGGTTGCACGGATAGCAGGTTAAGCCAGGTCATTGAAACCTGGGCACTGCCGGAGAAGGCGAGCCAAATTCACTCAGACCAAAAAACAAAAAGTTTTTAATATGAAGAAAGAAAAGAAGACGTAAGCATTCTCCCAGCACTTGACAATTTCCCCATAGCAGGGGGCAGTCCTTATTTGTGGAGGCGCTAAAACTTCTGCTGCGCGTCCACAGACACGGTGATTGAAATCGTGCCGGCGTTCGTGATCAGAGTGCCGGTCACCGCCGTCCAATTAGGCCCGCCCAGGCTCGGTGTCGATTGAACAGCGTACGCACCCGCGGAAGCATCCCACGAGAGATCTAGCAGCCTCCAAGGCGGGATACTTTGGCGAACGCCTTCAAGGGTGGACCTGCTTCTCCCAAAGTCCCGGCCGGAAATGGAGCGCGTGATGAAAGCGCTTGCCGGTAATGAAAAGGAGATCGGGGAAACAAAATCGGAGCTCCCCGGATGGAAATTCGCAGATCTTGTTCAGCGTATGATCTTGCACAATGCTCTTCTAAAGAACGTCAAGGATTTGCTGATCCGGCAAAAGGCGCGACCATTTTCTTTTATTACGCCTCGCGAAGCCCTTCGCGCTCGGTGCTACTTTGTAACTACGCGGTAGAAGCGAACGGCACCGTCGGCGATGCTCACGTCGGCGAATTCAAATTGGCCGCTCGAACCATCGTCTTCCGTGGGCGCGCCTATGTCGGTCCAATCCATAAGGTCGCTCGAAGCCTGGACGGAATAAGTCCGGGCGTCGTCCGCCGCGAACTGGAGCAGCGGCATTCCATCCTGCTCCGAGACTGTGAGATCCTCTACAGGCCGCGCGGGGTGGGGATAGAGGTCGCCGATTCGTTGAGCGCGGTAAGTGGTGCAGTCGCGGTATGTGGAAAGGGAGTTGTCGTACATGGAGAGCTGCAAATCAAAGACCACTTTGGGAATCGGGTCATGGGTGACTTCCTGCATTCGGACAGTGTAGGCGGTCGGGCCATAAATGTCGGGAGGGGCGCCATTGATGTAATTCACGGCCGAGAAATCCACGAGCACATTCCCCGTCTGCGGCAAGGGTTGGGCGCTGCCTTCATGATCGACGTAAATCCTTTGGGGCGCATTGGTTCGGCCATAATCCCAAACCTGGGAGACGGTCATGTTGG
>DASZRZ010000327.1:0-2508 GCA_035548935.1 Terriglobales bacterium | reverse complement strand
GACTGGATCTTCTCCCCCGATTACGCAATCCCGCTGATGGAGAATCATTTCGGTGTGCTCTCGCTGGAGGGCTTCGGTCTGGCGGGGCGTCCCGCGGCATCCATTGCGGCAGGAGCAATCCTGCATTATGTGCGCGCCACGCAGCGCGGCTCGCTCGATCACGTGGACCGCATCGGTTTTTACGAGCGGCAGAGCTGCCTGGTGCTGGACGCGGTCACCGTCCGGAACCTGGAGCTGATCGAGCCGGTGTTTACCAACTCCGGCGGCGACACCACCCTCTTTCGCGCTCTCGATTACGGATGCACGCCCATGGGCAAGCGCCTGCTGCGCGCCTGGCTGCTTCGGCCCTCCATCGACATGGATGAAATCAATCAGCGGCTGGATGCCGTTGGCGATCTCGTCCGCAACACAGTTGCCCGCGAGGAGCTGCGCCGGACGCTCGATGGCGTGCTGGACATTGAACGCCTGCTCAGCCGCATTGCCCTGGAAACCGCCAATGCCCGCGACCTGCTCGCACTGGCATCGTCCCTCGGACGCCTGCCGGGGGCGCGGGGCCTGCTGGAAAAATCCACCAGCCCGCGCATCGTGCAGTTAAGCGGAGCAATCGACGACCTTCCGGATCTTCGCGAAAGAATCGCCCGTACCCTGGTGGACGAGCCGCCGTTGAGCCTTGCCGACGGAGGAGTGATCCGCGAAGGCGTGGACCCGGAGCTCGACGAACTGCGCACCCTCAGCCGCAACAGCAAACAATTCCTGGCGCAGATTGAAAATCGCGAGCGGCAGCGCACGGGAATTTCGTCGCTCAAGGTGAAGTTCAACAACATCTTTGGCTACTACATCGAAATATCGAAGGCGAACCTTCACCTCGCGCCCTCCGACTATGAGCGCAAGCAGACGCTGGTAAACGCCGAGCGCTTCACCACGCCCGAGCTTAAGAGCTACGAATCGAAGATTCTGGACGCGCAGGAGAAGATCGTCGAGATCGAGCGCCGCCTGTTCGCGGAACTCCGCGCAGCCACCGCGGCGGAGGCGCGCCGTATCCGGCAGACGGCGCTGGCCACGGCCCAGGTCGACGTACTTGCGGGTCTGGCGCAGGCAGCGGCCTTGCACAACTACTGCCGGCCACAATTGATTACCGGCGGCAGCGGCGAAATCGAAATTCAGGAGGGCCGCCACCCGGTGGTCGAGCGGCAGGAGCTTACCGGCAGCAATGACCGCTTTGTGCCCAACGATCTGTATCTGAACTCTTCCACTCACACCATCCTGCTGTTGACCGGCCCGAACATGGGAGGAAAATCCACCTACCTGCGGCAGGTGGCGCTCACCGTCCTCATGGCGCAGATTGGATCGTTTGTGCCCGCCCGGGCGGCGCGGATCAGCATCACGGACAGAATCTTCACCCGCATTGGCGCCTCCGACAATCTCGCCCGCGGACGCTCCACCTTCATGGTCGAGATGACCGAGACTGCCGCAATCCTCAACACCGCCTCACCGGAATCGCTGATCCTGTTCGACGAGGTGGGAAGAGGCACCTCGACCTACGACGGTCTGGCGATCGCCTGGGCCGCCGTGGAGTATCTGCACGCCCGCACCCGCGCCAAAACACTGTTCGCAACCCACTACCATGAACTTACGGAGCTGGCGAACCAGCTCCCCGGAGTTCAGAACTTCCACGTCGCCGTCAAAGAGACCGGATCGGGAGTGGTCTTCCTGCGCAAGGTGGAGCCGGGCGCCGCCGACAAAAGTTACGGAATCGAAGTCGCGAAGCTGGCGGGCCTGCCTCCCGAACTGATTGCCCGGGCCCGCGAGGTTCTGGCCGAACACGAGCAGGCGGAGCACCGGCTCAGCGGTGATCTGGCGGGGGAGGAGGGGCGGCCTTCCACCTTGCAATTAACGATGTTCACCCCGCTTTCGCAGAAGATTGTCGATCGTCTCCGCGAGACGGATCTGGACCATGTAACGCCCATGGAGGCGTTACAACTTCTGCATGAGCTCAAAAAAGAGCTTTAAGCCGCTCTCTTTGCCTGCGGCGCAGCGGAGTAAGCACTTTGGGACATGCCGCAAATCCTGCCTCACGCCGCTCTAGCATCTCAAGGCTTCGCTGTTAAGCTTCCAGAGAAATTTAAAATTTACGAAATACTCTTTACGAAGAACCCCATGAGCCGATCCATTTCGCCATTTCTCCGCGCCCAGGTGGGGCAGTTGTTCCTGATCGGCTTTGAGGGCACGGAAGCTTCGGCCCGGCTGCGAACCACACTCTCCCTGCTTCAGCCCTGTGGCGTCATTCTCTTTGGGCGCAACATCGTAAGCGCTCTGCAAACTCATGAACTTCTTGCGCAGTGCGGAAAAAGCCTGAACGCCCTCGCTCTGCTGGGCGTCGATCTCGAGGGAGGTACGGTGGACCGCCTGCGCGAGGTGATTGCTCCCGCTCCCTCGGCAGCGGAGATCGCCGCCAGCGGATCGCGCAAGCTTTTCCGCCGTCACGGCCAGATCATCGGAGAGGAGTGC
>DASZRZ010000326.1:0-8671 GCA_035548935.1 Terriglobales bacterium | reverse complement strand
CTTGTGTGCCCGGCTTAGTTTTGTAGCCTGCGCATGCGTCCTCCGGCGAGTGAGGACTTGGGTATTGCTGATGGTTTCGCTCAGCTTACCGGAAGGCATACAAGATCGGTAGCGTGCCGGAACGTCCGACCGCACCAGGGTTTTGGCGAGCTGTACCGGTGGGCGCGAGCCCACTTTATTTTTGGCCGGGCAAGTAGATGGCGCTGAAAGTCGAAGAGCTGAGGCAGATAACAGAGCGCGTGGCCTGCACGCACGGTTTGGAAGTTGTCGATGTGGAGTTCGTGGGTGGCGGGAAAGCCCGGGTACTGCGTCTTTACATCGATAAGCCCGGGGGCGTGACCCATGCCGACTGCGCTCTGGTGAGCCGCGAGGTGGGTACGATTCTCGATGTTGAGGATCGCATTCCCGGAGGCTCTTACGTGCTGGAAGTTTCATCCCCGGGGCTGGACCGCAAGCTGGTTCACCCGCGCGACTATGAGCGTTTTGCGGGCAGCCGTGTGCGGGTACGAACCGTGCAGCCGGTTGAGGACAGCCGCAATTTTGAAGGCCGCCTTGAGGGCCTGCGCGAAGGAAAAATTGTCTTGTGCGTTGGCGGAGGAGCCAGCGGCGGGCGGGCGAAGAAGAATCCTGTCCCCGAGAGACAAATCGAACTTGAGCTGTCGAATATTGAAAAGTCGAATCTCGTGCCGGAGTTCTAGCCTGATTATCAGGGGCCGGTTTACGGGAACTTTCAAACGGATTTGATGTGCTGGAACTGTTGCAGTGAGAACTGTCTATGGCAAGCGAGCTTTATAACGTTATCGATGCCTTGAGTCGCGAAAAGGGAATCGACCCGCAGATCGTCGTCAATGCGGTTGAGGACGCGATTGTGGTCGCAACCCGCAAGTATTACAAGACTCAGGAAAATCTCCGGGCAGAGCTGGACAAGGATAGCGGGCAGATTCACGCCTACGTGGTCAAGCAGGTGGTGGAGGGACCGGAGCAGGTCGAGGATCCCGTGAACCAGATCACGCTGGAGCAGGCGCGCCGCTTGAATACCAGCGTGGAGGTTGGCGGAGAGGTTCTCATCTCCAAGCCGACCGATGTTCTGGGGCGTATTGCCGCGCAGCTCGCCAAGCAGGTCATTTTTCAGAAGGTGCGCGAGGCCGAGCGCGATACGGTTTACAACGAGTACATCGGGCGGGTGGGCGAAGTCGTGAATGCCACCATCAAGCGCCTGGAAGGTCCCGACGTCATTCTGGATATCGGCAAGGCAGAAGCGCGCATGGGCCGCAAGGAGCAGTCGCGGCTGGAGTCCTTCGCCGTCGGGGAACGGGTGAGGGTGGTGATTGTGCGGGTCGAAAAGGCCGCCAAGGGGCCGCAGGTGGTGGTGTCGCGCGCGGCACCCGAGCTGGTACAGAACCTGTTCCAGACCGAGGTTCCCGAGATTTACGACAACACAGTGGTGATCCGCGCCATTGCCCGCGAGGCCGGGGAGCGCACCAAGATCGCGGTTATGTCCCGTGACAAGGATGTGGACGCGGTGGGGGCATGCGTTGGCATGAAGGGCATGCGCGTGCAATCGATCATCCGCGAGCTGCGCGGGGAGAAGATCGACATCATCGAATACCACGAGGACTCGGTCACCTTCGCGGAGAAGGCATTGCAGCCCGCCAAGGTGAGCCGTGTCACTGTGGTGGACGCGTCGGAAAAACATCTGGAAGTGATCGTCGACGACAGCCAGCTCTCCCTGGCGATTGGCAAGAAGGGGCAGAATGTCCGGCTGGCGGCCAAGCTGCTGGGCTGGAAGATCGATATCAAGAGCGAGGAAGAGAAGCGCCAGGAGGTCGAGCAGCAGATGCAGGCCCTGGTGGGCGGCTCCTCCACCCCGATCGAGCTGGTTACGGAGCTGGGCGAGACTGTCATCGAGAAGTTGACTGGGGCGGGCATTGCCACGGTCGAGGCGCTTGCCGATATGACTCCGGAGCAGCTGGAGGCCATCCCCGGCGTTGGCCCCAAGACGGTGGAAAAAATCAGTATTGCGGTCAATAATTACTTTTCCAGCCTGGAAGGTGGCGCCCCGGCTGAGGCTGCCAGTTTCGAAGCCTCAACTGAGGAGGGCGGCGAAGGTGCTGGAAAAGAGGATTTGGGTCCGGATTCTGCTGGCCAATCCGGCGATGCCGCTGAGATTTCAACGGCGGAAGATATGGGCTTTGAGAGCCCGAGTGAATTAGTGGAAGAAGGGCAGGACTTCGAAGCGGAGCTGCTCGCGGGAGTGGAGAATGCTCCGCCGGCTGATGAGGCGGAGGTTACCACTCACGGCGACCGCCCGGAGGAATCGGAAGTGCCGGATGAAAAGCTGTGAGAACGCTGAATTCCAGCCTCTTGCGGCACCCAAGCTACCGTGAGGTTGATATGAAGACTTAGCGGAATACGAGGAGAAACAAAGCGCGGATGGAGAAGATTCGAATCAACGATCTGGCCAGGGAATTGGAAGTCAAAAGCAGGGCAATTCTGGAAGTCCTGCCTGTGGTTGGCGTCACAGAAAAGAAGACTCACTCCAGTTCGATCTCAGTGGATGAGGCAGTCAGGGTGCGTGCTCACTTCCGCTCGGAGGGGGAGGGCCGCACGGGTGCGTCTTCCCGGTCCTCGCGGTCGCAGGCAGAGCCGGAAATAAGGACCAAAATTGATCTTTCGCAGATTTCCCGGCCCGGTGACGTACTGAAAGCTCTGCAGAAGCCCAGCCCCGCAGCGGCTTCGCAGCCGGTTGTGCCGCCTCCCGTGGCGCGCCCGGCCGAGCCATCCAGGATTGCCGCGGAAGCTCAGGCCGCGCAAGCTCCGGCTGTTCCCTCCGCGCCATCGCCCTCGGCTCCGCCCGCTCCTCCATCCGTAAGACATGAGGCGCCGAAGCATGACACGGCGAAGCATGATAGTTCGAAGCACGAAACTTCTAAGCATGACACGACTACCGCGCCGGTGCGGCGTCCCGCAGTTGCCTCCGAGCCCCTGCCGCCCCGCTTTGTAAAGCCAGGGGAGCCCGGGCCTCGACCCGACTATCGCGTCCAGGCCGCGCCACCTCCACCGGCTGCGCCTGTGGCAGCCGCGGAAGCCCCAGCTCCTCCGGCGGCTTCAACAACCGAGGTCGAGAACCATCCGACTTCCGCTTCCAGCGCGACCGATGCAGATTCTACGGCGGGATTAGCCCCCGGTTCGCCGGGTGCACAAAATCGCATGGCCGCGGCTCCAGCCGGAGCCCCGCCAGTTCGCCGCATGATCGTTCCGCAGACGGGACCACGTCCGGTATATCAGGCGCCAATTCGTCCCCCGGCCGCGCCTGCCGCTCCACAGGGAAGCCGTCCAGCTCCAGGCCGTCCGGTTCCGGGGCAGCCTATTTTCCAGCGTCCCCGCCCGACGGTACCGCAGCGCGGTCCTGCACCGGGAGGGCCAGCCGGACGCCGTCCCATGCATCCGACGCGGCAGGCTCCTGCGGGAGCACCCGGCAGCCGTCCGCTGGGAGTTGGTCCTGGCGCAGCGCCAGTGGCTCCGGGTCGTCCAGCGCGTCCGGGAGGGCCGTCGAGGCGTCCGGGTCAGCGTTATGTTCCGCGCGGTGTGAAGGAAGGCCCAATGAAGGGCTTTGTTCCGCCGCCCCGCATGCAGGTGAGCAATGAGCCCCTGCCCATTACGCGGACAATCGAAATCGCCGAGGGCATCAGCGTAAAGGACCTGGCCGAGAAACTGGGAACACGCGCCAAGGATCTGATTGCGCGGCTGCTGGCGCGGGGCGTATTTGCCACCATCAACCAGACCCTTGATGCCGAGCTGGCCAGCGAGATATCGCGGCAGTTTGGCGCGGATACCAGCGTGATCACGTTTGAGGAGCAGGCCTCCAAGGACATGACCCCAGGCGTCACCGAGGATTTGAGTGCCCTGACCACGATCACGCGTCCTCCGGTGGTGACCATCATGGGTCACGTGGATCATGGCAAGACGACCCTGCTCGATTCTATCCGTCATGCCAATGTGGCCGATGGCGAAGCTGGGGGAATCACGCAGCATATCGGCGCTTACAAAGTTACGATCGTCGATCCCAACTCTCCCGCTTATGGCCGGCAGATCGTGTTCATCGACACTCCGGGTCACGAGGCCTTTACCCGCATGCGAGCCCGCGGCTCGAAGGTGACCGATATCGTGGTCCTGGTGGTTGCCGCGGATGACGGCGTGATGCCGCAGACGCTGGAGGCCATCGATCATGCCAAGGCCGCCAATGTTCCCATCGTGGTGGCGGTGAACAAGATCGACAAGCCCGATGCCCAGCCCGACCGGGTCAAGAAGCAGCTGGCCGATCGCGGCCTGATGCCGGAAGACTGGGGCGGCACCACGGTTTTCGTGGATGTTTCCGCCAAGCAGAAGAAGAACCTGAACCTCATGATGGAGATGATCTGCCTGGTGGCCGATCTGCAAGAGGTGAAGGCCAACCCCGAACGTTCCGGACAGGGCACGGTGCTCGAAGCCAAGCTGGATCGCGGACGAGGCAACGTGGCCACGATCCTTGTCCAGAATGGCACCTTGCGCGTGGGCGACTACTTCGTGGTGGGAAACACGTTTGGCCGCGTTCGCGCCATGTTCGATGATCGCGGCAAACCGCTGATTGAGGCTCCGCCTTCCACACCGGCGGAGATCATCGGCCTGGAGGGCCTGCCCGAGGCTGGCGACCAGTTTGTGGTGGTTGCGGATCGCGACAAGGCCCGCGGCGTATCGGAATACCGCGAACAGAAGGCCCGCGAAGCCACGCTGGCAAAGAGCTCCCGTGTGTCGCTGGAGAACCTGGCGGAGGAGATCAAGAAGGCCGGCCTCAAGGAGCTGAACATCATCCTGAAGGCCGACGTGCAGGGCTCCGTCGAGGTGCTCTCCGACCTGTTGAACAAGCTCTCAACCGAGAAGGTGAAGGTACGAATCCTTCGCAGCGGCGTGGGCGCGATCAACGAGGGCGACGTGCTGCTGGGTTCGGCTTCCAACGGCATCGTAATCGGCTTCAATGTGCGTCCCGAGCGCAAGGCGCAGGAGCTTGCCGATCAGGAGAAGGTGGATATCCGCCTGCACTCGATCATTTACGAATTGCAGGACGAAGTGAAGAAGGCCATCCATGGAATGCTCGATCCGGTCTTCCGCGAAGTGCAGTTGGGCCGCGCCGAGGTGAGGAACGCCTTCCGCATCCCGAAGGTGGGCACCGTCGCCGGGTCCTATGTGCTGGATGGCTCGATCAAGCGCGACGCCGAGGTGCGGCTGCTGCGGGATAACGTGGTGGTCTTCAAGGGCAAAATCGCATCTCTCCGGCGCTTTAAGGAAGATGTCTCCGAGGTCCGCAACGGAATGGAGTGCGGCATATCGATCCAGAACTATGGCGACATCAAGGTCGGCGATGTGATCGAGGCGTTTGCCACGGAGCGGGTTGTGGTGGAGATGCCGGCCTGATTTGAGATGTGCGGATGTTCCGCTTTCCGGTCAATGCCGTGATTGCGTTTTTGAGTCTTGAACTGCGGATCGAGGGAGCCTGCTCCCTCAAGGACAAGCGCCAGGTGCTGCGCAGTCTCAAGGACCGCCTGCGCGTCCGGTTCAACGTATCCGTTGCCGAATTGGACCCCACGGACCTTTGGCAGCGGGCCACGCTGGGCGTGGTGGCAATTTCGAGTTCCAAAGATTACCTGCGCGGACTGATGGAGAACGTGGAGCGGGCCGCCACCCTCATCGCGAATAACGCCGGCGCCGATCTCACGGATTCGCTCCTTGAGTATTTTTCCGAGTCTCCGGAGGATGCGGTTACGCTTCTTTCCGGGCCGGGGAAAGAGTGACCATTCCAGGATTGTGGGGCTGGCCCATGCGGGCGCAGTCTTCGCAAAATTGAAACTCATGCCTGAACAACGCGGCCGTCAATATCATATGCAGCGCCTGAGCGAAGCGTTGCGCGAAGAGATCGCTACCATGGTGGAGGGGGAACTGGACGATCCTCGCATCGGGCTGGTGACGGTATCGGAGGTCCACCTTTCGCAGGATGGACGCTCCGCGCTGGTGATGGTTTCGGCGGTTGGCAACGACGAGGAGATGGCCGCCACGCTCGAAGGACTTAGCGCCGCGCGCGGCTACATCCGGCATGAAGTGGCTGACAGGCTGCGCCTGCGGGCCGCTCCCGACCTGCATTTTCGGCTGGACAACTCCGAGCAACTCAGCGCTAGAATTGATGGTTTGTTGAAACGCATCGACAAGAAAAAGAAGAAAACCTCGTCAACCCCGTAGCCCGATGAAGGAAGTTCTTCCAAGCATTCTGGAGGAGATCCGGCGGCGCGACCGCTTCGTTCTTACCTCCCACGCCCGCCCCGATGGCGATGCCATCGGTTCGGTGCTGGCCTGCGCCGAAATCCTTCACAGCATGGGCAAAAAAGCTGAAGTCGTGCTGCCCGGCGGCGTTCCCTTCATCTACCGGCCCTTGCCCTTCGCCGATCGCGTGGTTCAGGCTACCTCGGTCAACGGCAACTATGAAGCGGCCATCATCCTTGAGTGCGACAGCGTGCAGCGAACCGCCTTGCAGGGACTTGAAGGACACTTCCTTATCAATATTGACCACCACCTGAGCGGACGTCCCTTTGCCGACCTCAACTGGATTGAGCCCGGGGCCTGCGCCACCGCCGAGATGATCTACTGGCTGGCGCGTGAGGCCGGGGTGAAAATTACCCCGGAGATCGCTACCTGCCTCTATACCGCCGTACTTACGGATACCGGTTCGTTCTCCTTCGTCGGCACCAGTGAGCGCACCTTCGGGCTGGCCCAGGAGCTGGTGCGCTGCGGCGCCGACCCCGTGCATATCGCCCAGAATGTGTACTTCAGCAAGCCCGAGGCGAAGGCGCGGCTCATGGGCGCCGCGCTCCGCAACCTGCACATTGATCACGATCTCTCCTGGATGTACGTGACCCGGAGCGACATGGAAACCTACGGCGCCCTCGATGAAGATTGCGAAGGGCTGGTGAACTACGCGCTTGCCATCGATGGAATCGAGGTTGCCATCTTCTTCCGCGAAATCGCCGATGGCCGCTGGCGCATCAGCCTGCGCAGCAAGGGCGGAGTGGACGTTTCCAGTGTGGCGGAAGGTTTTGGAGGAGGCGGGCACAGCTGCGCCAGTGGATGCTCCATGGAAGGGCCGCTCTCGGTAGCGGTCGAGAGAGTCATAGCCCGGTTGCGTGAGCAGCAGACTCCGCTCTCACGCTGAGATATCGCTATTCAAGACAACTCACAGAATGTTCCTCCGCCGCGGAATGCAGGCACACCCGCTTCCGCCAGCCACGCATCCGCAATTCCTGTGCCGTGTGCTGAAATCTTTACTACGATCGCCTTCTGCGGGTTTCTGTTTTTCTTCGGTATCGGTAGTTTTGGACTGCTGGGTCCCGATGAGCCTCGCTATGCGCAGATTGCGCGGGAGATGCTCGCCCGCCATGACTGGGTTGTACCCCTGTTGAATGGGACGCCATGGCTGGAAAAGCCGGTGCTCTATTACTGGAGCGCCATGCTTTCCTACTCGGTTTTTGGCGTAAGCGACTGGGCCGCGCGCGTGCCTTCGGCGCTGCTGGCGACCTTCATGGTTCTGGGAATCTATGCCTTTGCGCGGCGCTTCCGCTCCGGCTCCCAGCTTGACGCGGCGCTGATTACGGCGTCTTCAACGGCGGCCATTGGGTTTGCCCATGGGGCCTCCACCGATATGGCCCTGGCGGCAACTCTCACGCTCGCCTTGCTGGCCTGGTATGCGTGGTTGGAAAGCTCCCACCGCAAATGGCTGCTGGCCTCTTATTTCTGCCTTGCGCTGGGGACCCTTGCGAAAGGTCCGGTGGCCCCCGCTCTTGCCGGGGTTATGCTGGCGGTTTTTGCCGGACTTCGCCGCAATGCAGAAATGCTGCGCCGCACGCTCTGGTGGCCGGGAGTGCTGTTGTTCTGTGCGGTGAGCTTTCCGTGGTACGTGCTGGTGCAGCTCCGAACCGGGACTTTCTTTCGTGTGTTTATCCTCGAGCACAACCTGGCGCGCTTCGGCAGCAATATGTTCCAGCACAGCCAGCCTTTCTGGTACTACCTTCCGGTACTGCTGGTCAGCCTGCTGCCCTGGACGGTGCTTGCCTTTAAGGCCGTGGCAGACGCCATATCGGAAGCTTGCGCCAAAGAAGCTTGCGCCAAAGAAGACGCGGGCGATTTGGAAGATGCGGCGTACCGTTTGTTTCTGCTGGTGTGGGCGGCGGTTCCACTGATCGTTTTTTCCATCTCGCGCTCGAAGCTTCCGGGATACATCCTGCCGTCCATTCCTGCCGTGACTCTCCTTGTGGCTGACTCCCTGCGCGAGCGGGCACGCTCCGGAAAACGGCTGCCTGCCGCTTTTAATTTGCTGCTTGCCATGTTTGCGGCAAGCGTACTGGCCGCGGCGTTGCTGGCCCCGGCGATGATCCTTCACCAAAAGCCTGGAAGGCTGAACCTGATGGTTGCGGGCGCTGCCTGGGCTGTCACCGTTGCGGGTATGGCGGCGACTGTTTATACCCGGGGAGCGAAGGCGGTCCGCTTCGTTACCCTGGTTCCGGTGATCGTAGCGGTGGGGTTCGTGATTCGCGTGGGCGCTCCGGCGATTAATGCGGCAGAGTCTGCCCGCCCGGTAGCGCGCGAACTT
>DASZRZ010000325.1:0-1655 GCA_035548935.1 Terriglobales bacterium | reverse complement strand
ATAACAACCGAAGGAACGGATCATTGTGCCACCAACGCTATTCCTTCGGAAGGGGGGATGTACTTCCGGCTGCGATAACACGAGTAAAATGCCATGTGGCCGATGTTTCTGACGCTGCTCGGGATGTCGGGGCCCCGAGCGCTGCCGATTCCGTACGCCGCCGTTTCCCCTCCCGGCCAATATGGCCATTGAGCCGAGAGTGCGACTTGGGGTGGATAGCGTCAGGCATTAACTCTACTAAGGCAATCGTAGAACATGACAGGCTGAGCCTGCTTCATCGTATGCCCGTGAACCGCTTTTTCTTGGCTGAGGGTTGAACGTTTGTTCGATAGCCTCTTTCCGGGTTCTGCGGTCAGATCGCACCGCCATTATCTCACGAACAATGATTCCGCGGTTTTTTCGGTGTCTGGATGCGTCTCGCACTGTCGGTCTGCCGGTGCTGCTGACAGCGTTCCTCGCTTCGGGAGCGTTCGCCGCTCAGGCACCCCTTGCCCTCACGCTCGACACGGCGCACCTTGGCTCTGCCATACCCGACGATTTTTCCGGCCTGAGCTTCGAGGTGGCGCTGGTGATGCCCGCCACCAATGGCGTTCGTTACTTTCGTCCTGACAACCTCCCGCTGCTCCGCCTGTTTCAGACGCTTGGCATCCGGAATCTCCGCATCGGCGGTAATACTTCCGACCGCGATGCGCGCCAGTTGCCTGGCGAGGCCGACCTGGACAGCCTGTTCGCCTTCGCCGAGGCTGCCCACACGAAAGTCATTTACTGTCTGCGCTTGCGCAACGGAGACCCTCAGGAGAACGCACATGTCGCCCATTATCTCATTTCCCATTATGGATCGCTCGTAGATTGCCTCTCCATCGGGCAAGAGCCAAGTGCCTACCCGGTGGAAAAGGTCGATAAGCGACCGGCTGGCGAGCGCATGGGCACTGCCGCGGAGAAGTTCCGCTACGAAACCTATCGCGACGAATGGCGGAGGTTCGCCGATGCCATCATTGCGGGCGAGCCCGGGGTCCGGCTTTGCGGTCCCAGCGTGCACAACAACGGCACTTGGGCTCGGCGTTTCATGGAGGATTTCGGACACTCGAATCACGTGGTGCTGGTCACCGAGCACTTGTATCCCGGCGGTGCCGGGGGAAAGGTCCCCTCGCCCGAGATAGGCCGCGACAGAATGCTCGCAAACGATTTTGTCCGCGCCTACCAAAAGCTCTACGACAGCTTTGTTCCAGTGGCGCTCTCAAACGGTTTGCCCTATCGACTCGAGGAAGTGAATAACTACTTTAATGGCGGCGCGGCGGATGTAAGCAACACCTACGCCTCTGCCTTGTGGGGACTCGATTTCATGTGGTGGTGGGCGGCACACCATGCTGCCGGCGTCAACTTCCATACGGGTGACCGTGTCGCGGCCGGGCCCAATCTGCGCCCTTCGCGCTACACAGCCTTCTTCTCTGCCACCAATGGTTATGAAATCCGCCCGCTGTCGTATGGGCTGAAGGCGTTTTCGCTCGGCTCTGCGGGGCGGATGGCCGCACTGTCCCTCCCCAGCGAGGCCCCGGCAACTCTATCCGCCTACGCCGTCCTGGGAGACGACGGCTCTGCTTTGATCACTCTGATTAACAAAGCTCACGGGACAGAGGCCGTTTCCTATGCGGTCA
>DASZRZ010000324.1:0-15060 GCA_035548935.1 Terriglobales bacterium | reverse complement strand
GCAGCAAGTCAAAAGAGGATTCCATGGCGGGCAGGTACACTTTGAAAGTCGTGCCCCTGCCGGGTTCGCTGTAAACACTAACGAAGCCATTGTGGCTCTTGACGATGGCCATGACCGTTGACAGGCCCAGACCGGTGCCTTTGGAAAGATCCTTGGTTGTGAAAAATGGCTCAAAGATTTTGTCGATGATGCCCGGCGCCATGCCCATTCCCGAATCCGTAACGCTGATGATTACGTAACGTCCGGGATTGGCCTGGATATGCATCGCGACGTACTGATTATCGAGCACACAGTTTTCAACGCCTACGATCAGGCTGCCACCGTTTGGCATCGCATCGCGGGCATTCACGCACAGGTTCAGGAGAATCTGGTGAACCTGTGTGGGGTCGCCCAAAATTGTCCACGTATCGCTGGAAATGTTGAACTGCAGCCGAATGTCCTTCGGGAAGGTACCCTTGATGATGCTTTCGAGATCGTTTACCAGGTGTTTGGGCTGGACTTCGATCCTCTGACCCTCCAGGCCGCGAGCAAATGAGAGAACCTGTCGCACGATGTCCGCGCCCCGTTTGGCGCTTACCTCAATGGTTTCCAGGATTTTCGTCGTCTTCGGATTGTCGGAGGTACTCTTGAGGATGTCGATGGACATCATGATCGGGGCCAGGATGTTGTTGAGGTCGTGCGCGATGCCGCCGGCCAATGTGCCGATACTCTCCATCCTCTGCGCCCGCATAAACTGGGCTTCAATTTTCTTCTTCTCCGTAACGTCGGTATTGATTACGAGAATCGATTTGGGACGCCCTCCTTTGTCCCGAATAAGCATCCAGCGTGCCTCAATGGTGATTTCACCGCGGTCTTTGGTGAGATTCTGGAGTTCGCCCGACCACTCGCCCTGGCTGATCGTAATCCCGTTGGCTTCTTCAAACTTTTTTGGGTTGGTGTAGAAAAGTCCAACAATATTGCGGCCCACCACTTCCTGGCGAGTCCAGCCATACATGCGTTCCGCCCCCTTGTTCCAAAAGAGGATTACGCCTTCGAGATCGCGAACGAGGATCGCATCGCGCGCCTTGTCCAGGAGCTCCGCCTGTTCCGCGATTAGCTCGAGATCGCGCTTTCGTTCCGTAATATCGCGCGCCACCGTCACTGTTCCAACGATCACACCCTCATTGTTACGGATGGGACTGAAGCTGTAGGTTGCTACCCAGGTTTCGCCCGTATCTTTGCGGCGAAGGGTGAATTCAGCATTCGCTATCGTCTCTCCCCGGAGAGCTCTTGGAACTGCCCACATGTCGAGCGGGGCCAATTCCCCGTTCGGCAGGAACACCTCAAGAAACTCCGCATACTCGAAAAATGCCTTGTAACACTCGTCTCTGTCCCGGAATCTGTGGAGCGAAACAAACGCGTCGTTGAACTCAATAAATCGACCATTACTATCCGTAATAAATACAGCATCGCTCATGTTGGCCAATGCCGAATCCAGGGTCGCCCGGCTCTCCCGTAATGCCTCTTCCGACCGCTTTCGCTCGGTAATGTCGCGGATCATCCCCAATAGGTTGCCGTCAGGCATCAGGGTCGCGATCACCTCCGCCGCAAAGACGGAACCGTCCTTACGCCGGAACTGCCACTCCCGCTGGTGGTCAGATTTGGCTTTAATTATGTTCAACGCTAATTCGATTTGAGGGAATTCGGCCTGGACAACAATATCTCTGGCATTCAGCCCGATCAGTTCATCGCGGGTGTAACCGAGCATCCGGCACATGCTCTCATTGGCATCAAGGTAGGTGCTCTCGGAATCGGCGATCACAATGCCGTCCGGCGCATACTCAAACAACGTTCGGTAGCGCAGCTCACTTGCGCGTCTCTCCTCCTCCGTCCTTTTGCGTTCGGTGATATCGGTTCCGGTTCCGATGACATATTCCACCATCCCATTCGCATCAACGAGAGCGGTATTGGACCACGCGATGACGCGAGGCTCTCCGTGCCTGGTAAGCCAGTGGTTTTCGAAGTTGTTCGGAAATTGGCCCGCGCAAAGGTTTCCAAACTCTGCTGTCGTCGTTGTCCGCTCTTCCGGCAAAATGACCAGGTCGATGAGGTTTTGGCCCAGCACATCGTCCGACGAATAGCCGGTCAATTGCTCACATGCCCGGTTGAATCGGACGATCCGTGCCTGCCGGTCAAGGACCACAACGAGAGAGCCGACGGTATCCACGACCGCGGAAATAAAGTCCCGCTCCCGGTACAGTTCTTTTTCCGTGAGCCTGCGCTCGGTAATGTCCCGCGCCACCTTGGAGACACCGATGGGCTTGCCAGTGGCGTCCTTGATCGGTGATGCCGTAACTGAGACATCAATTAGCCGTCCATCCCTGGTCTGTCGAAGCGTTTCAAAGTGTTGCATGCTCTCGCCACATCTGATCTTTGCCAGAATTTGGGTCTCCTCATCCTGCCGGTCGGCTGGGATGAGCCGCATAATGGATGTCCCTATCATTTCCCTGGCCGTATAGCCGAAGATCTTTTCCGCGCCATTATTCCAACTTGTAATAATGCTGGTGAGGTCTTTACCAATGATGGCGTCCTCCGAAAATTCGACAATCGCTGCCAGCCGTAGAGAGGCCAGTTCCGCTCGTTTGCGTTCGGTGATATCCGTGACCACCACTACGACCAGCGTCACGGTGCCATTCACGATGGTCGGCTCATATCTGATCTCGTAATGGCAATCGCCGTCCGCCATCGGCTTATGCAATTCGTAGGCGACGCGCTCCCCGGAGAAAGCGCGGTCCAACCGTGGCCCCACCTGCTCCTCGTAAATCTCAGCCAGCACATCGGGTACGTGTTGGCCGATGATGCTGGACGAAAGGAGGCCAAAAAGGTCGGCATAGGCTTTGTTGGCATACATATAACGCCTGTCCCGATTTACAATGACCAGGCCAACTTTCGCGTTATCCGTTACGATTCGCAGCCGCTCCTCGATCTCGGCTAATTCGCGCGTTTGGCGACGGAACTCAAGAAGGGCGACCACCTGCCGGCTCAATGCGCGTAGCGCCTCCATCTGGTCCCGGCTCAATTCACGCGGCACATGGTCATTCACGCACAGCATTCCCAACGCATGGCCGTCGGCGGTAATAAGTGGAGACCCGCCATAAAAGCGTATTTTGGGACCGCCGGTCACCAGCGGGTTTGAAGCAAATCGCCCGTCTGTGCGGGCATCTTTGACCACAAATACGTCCGGCTGCAAAATCCCGTGCGCGCAAAAGGCAATGTCGCGGGAGGTTTCCCGCCCGGTAATGCCGATGCTGGATTTGAACCACTGCCGGTTCTCGTCAATCAAACTGATCAAGGCAATCGGTGTATTGCAAATATGGGAAGCCAGCAGAGTGATGTCATCGAAGGCCTGCTCCGGGTCCGTATCGAGGATGTGGTAACTGAGCAGCGCTTGCAGGCGCTCTTTTTCGTTAGAGGGCAGCGGGGCTACTGCCGTATCGATCCTTGAACCATCGTTTTTTCGATCAGGGATCATGGTTTTTGTCCTACCTAAGCCGAGGACAAATCTGTCTTTCAGGGGGCAAAAAACTTTGGGAGGAAGGATGTAATGATTGGGTTCAATCTAGCACCACGAGAGCGATTGCGGCTCTCCGGCAGCGGCCAGCGGAGGCCCACTGGATCCGGCTGTAAATCAATTGGGGAAAGCCCAAATCAGGAACTACTCGATCTCAAAGCGACACACCGACGGATGGAGACAACTCATTGCTGGCTCAACGATAAACGCCAGGCAGGATAAACGATTAGCAGGAGAGGCAGGCGGAAGCGCTACTTCTTCTGCTCAATTTTTGCCCAGGAATCCTTCAACGCCACGGTACGGTTAAAAACCGGCTTAACCGGCGTGGAATCGGGGTCCACGCAGAAGTATCCCAGCCGCTCGAATTGATACCGGTTCCCCGCCGGAGCTTTGGCAAGCGACGGCTCCAGCCGGGCGCCGCTGAGTATCACGAGGGAGTTGGGGTTAATGTTATCGGTGAAATCTTTCCCCTCCCCGGTCTCATTCGGGTTGGGTGAGGTGAAGAGCTTGTCGTAAAGACGCAGCTCCGCCTCCACTGCGTGCGCCGCCGAAACCCAGTGAATCGTCGCCTTCACCTTGCGTCCATCGGGAGTGTTTCCGCCGCGGGTCGCGGGGTCGTAGGTGCAATGCACTTCGACGACTTCGCCTGTGTTTGGATCTTTCACCACGCTGGTGCAGGTAATCAGGTAGCCATAACGCAGGCGGACTTCGCGTCCGGGCGAGAGCCGGTAATACTGTTTGGGCGGATCTTCGCGGAAGTCATCCTGCTCGATGAACAACACTCGCGAAAACGGCACCTTGCGCTTGCCCGCCGCAGGGTCTTCGGGGTTGTTAACCGCCTCCATCTCTTCGACCTGGTCCTGGGGATAGTTATCGATCACCACGTTGAGCGGACGCATTACCGCCATGACCCGTGGTGCGCGCCGGTTCAGGTCTTCACGCACGAAGTGCTCCAGCATCGCCAGATCGACTGAGCCGTTGGTGCGTGAAACTCCGGCGGAGGTAACGAAGTTGCGGATGGCCTCCGGGGTATACCCACGGCGGCGGATGCCGGAGAGCGTAGGCATGCGCGGATCGTCCCATCCGCTCACGTATTTTTCTTCCACCAGTTGCAGGAGCTTGCGCTTGCTCAATACGGTGTAGGTAACGTTGAGGCGGTCAAACTCGATCTGCTGCGAAGGAAAAATATTCAACTCGCGCAGGAACCAGTTATAGAGCGGCTGGTGGTCGGTGAACTCCAGCGTACACATGGAGTGCGTGACGCGCTCAATCGAATCCGACTGGCCGTGCGCATAGTCGTACATGGGATAAATGCACCACTTGCTGCCGGTGCGGTGGTGCACGGCATGCAGAATGCGGTACATGACCGGATCGCGCATGTTCAGGTTGGGCGAGGCCATGTCGATCTTCGCCCGCAGGGTGCGCGAACCATCGGGAAATTCGCCAGCCCGCATGCGCTCGAAGAGGTCCAGGTTTTCTTTCACCGGGCGGTTGCGGTAGGGGCTTTCTTTGCCGGGCTCGGTCAACGTGCCGCGATGGGCTCGAATCTCCTCCTGCGTGAGGTCGTCCACATAGGCTTTTCCGGCCTTGATGAGTTGAACCGCCCATGCATAAAGCTGGTCAAAATAATCCGACGCGTAGTGAAGACCATCCCACTTGAAGCCCAGCCAGCGCACGTCCTCCATGATGGAATCGACGTACTCCGTGTCTTCTTTTTCCGGATTGGTATCGTCGAAGCGCAGATTGGTGTGGCCGCCGAACTCGTCGGCCAGTCCGAAGTCGAGGCAGATCGCCTTGGCATGCCCCAGGTGCAGGTATCCATTGGGCTCGGGAGGAAACCGCGTTTGCACCCGTCCTTCATATTTATTGGCCTTCAAATCCTCGACGATAATGTCGCGGATGAAGTTGGAGGCAGGGGCCTGCGGCTCGGCGGCCACGATACTGCCTTCATTCTTGAGTTTTGGGGTATCCATCAATCCATTTCCTTCGGGAAAGCCCCCGAAAAGCCTTAATGATTTTCCATGGCCGGGTACGAAGTGGCAATTTTAAATCGCACATCCATAACCGGCTCACAAGCTTGCTGCGTGCGCACCCTGTAGCGCACGCTCGATCCTCTTCAAACTTTTCTCCCGGCCCAGAACCTCCAGGGTTTCAAACAGCGGAGGCGCATTCTTGCGTCCACAGACCGCGACGCGGACAGGCTGGAACATCTGTCCGGCTTTGACCCCCAGCTCGGCTGCACCCTTGCGCAGCGCCTGGTCGAGCTCGTCGTGAGTAAAACCATTCTCCGCCAGCAACTCCCGCGAATAGCTCAATACCTTCCGGGCCATTTCCGCGTCGCCCTTTTGCGGAATCAGCTCGGCGGGATCATACGGCACAAGCTCATCCACAAAGAAGAAGTCGGCCACCGTAAGCACGTCGCGCAGCAGCCGTATGCGTTCGCGGACCAGCGGCGTGATTCTCAACATCTGCTCCGGAGCAACATCGTACCCTGCCTGACGCACCACCGGCAGCAGGCGCTGGCTTAAATCCTCCACCGGAAGGGCCCGGATATGCTCGGCATTGAGCCAGAGCGCCTTGGGATCGAAGGCTTCCTCTTTGCTCACATCTTCCCCGGCGAAATTTACAACCGCGTTGGCGCGGTTGATTCCCTCCAGGGCAAAGACATCCATCATCTCCTGCCGGGACATCTTTTGCCGGTCATCCTTGGGAGACCAGCCGAGCAGGGCGAGGAAGTTGATGAACGCCTCCGGCAGAAAACCTGCGTCGCGGTAGGTGGTAACGCTCACCACCGGCCCGTGGCGCCGCTTGGAGAGCTTAGTCCCATCGGGGGCCACCAACAATGGAAGATGCGCAAACCCGGGAGGAGGTGTGCCCGCTGCCTGAAAGATCAGCAGATGCTTGAAGGTATTCGTAAGGTGATCCTGCCCCCGAATGATGTTGCTGATGCGCAGGTCAGCATCATCGGCGCACGACGCCAGATGATAGGTGGGCATGCCGTCGCTTCGCAGCAGCGCAAAGTCTTCAATATCCGCCGTGGACTTCGCCTGCTCGCCATAAACTGCATCACGGAAGCAGACCTGCTGCTCGTGGTCGCGGGGAACGCGGAAGCGCAACGCGAAGGACTCACCGGCGGCGGCGCGGCGGTCGCTCTCCTCCCGCGAAAGTTCGCGCATGCCGGCATTAAAGAGCCAGGCTCCCTGCTGGCGGCTGTCGGGGGCGGCCTTATCGCGGTCGCCGGACTGCGCGGGCGTGAAATCGCGATAGGCCATTCCCTTCTGAAAGATGGCATCCGCCACCTGGCGGTGAAGCGCCAAGCGCTCGGATTGGCGGTATTGCTCGTCCCATCCGAGGTCGAGCCAGCGCAAACCGTCGAAGATGGATTGCAGCGAAGCCTCGGTATTGCGCTCGACGTCGGTGTCGTCCACACGCAGGACCATGGTCCCGCCGTGGCGGCGGGCGTAAAGCCAATTAAAAAGGAAGGTGCGCGCGCTCCCCACGTGCAGGAAACCGGTGGGTGACGGCGCAAAACGGAGTCTTAGCACAATTACTTAGTATACCAATGCGCTGGCTGTGATGAGAGAGGAGAAGAGTGGAAGACTGAGGGCAGAGCCGCCGGAGCCGCATGGGGCGCGCCGAATGCCGCACTGGCGCGCGCGCTCACGGACGTGAGTCTCCATCGCGCACCAGCCCTTGAGCCCTAAACGTCGGCCCGGACCTTGTAGCCCCAGGCTTTCAGAAGATCGACCGGGACATACTTCTGATCTTTATATTGCTGCACCCACCGCTTTAACTCGGCGGAGCTCTCGTACTGGGCGGGGGTAAGCCGCAGTTCGAAAACAACCTGCTCAAAAGCGCTTGGCTGAGCCGGAGCCTCCGGCGTCTTTGGACTGTTTGCGGGTTCGTTGTGCTGTGATCGCATATTTATCTTCCTGTCCTGCGCAGAGTGATCCTAAAGCAGTTGCCCGAACATCGAACAGGTAACTTGGGTAACAGAATAGTGGCCCGGGGGCTTGCCGCAACCAGCAGGGGCAATAGCGGGATCACCGGCCTGATCTCCGCAACGGCCTTGCCATTACAACGGCGAACTCACCCTGAGGCGCATCCGTAAAGTGGGTCACCTGATAACCGAGCAATGCATGCCGGTTGAGTTGCTTTTGCAACTCGTCAAGCAGCCCCACTAAAATCACGTACTCTTGCGTATTGTTTTCTTCCATGACTGTGATTGGGCCTCTTCGCAAACCAGATAGTGACGCGCTGATCATATTTTCTGAAGACGATTTTTACTTCCGTCCTCACTTCCTTCCCTTTGGGATTGCCTGACGGCGATACTCATTTTCGTTCCCCCGAACATCGCTTTTCGCCACATCGCGCGTTGCGAACTATGGGAACTGCCGGAGAGCGACGTCGCGGGTGGCGTTGGCGGCGGCATCCCTGGTACTCGCAACTGGCGCGCTCGCAACCGGCGCACTGGCAGCCGGCAGCGGGAATGCGGCGCTGCTCATGCCTGCGCCATTCGATGGACCAACCTGGGCGTCATCGCTCAACAAGCGGGCCGCAACACGGAGCACCTCAACGTCTTTTTCCAATTGAAAGATGAGGGCTTCCTTATGCTGAATTACGTCGTTGATATTTTTCATGCAAAGAATCCTTCCAGCTACCACCCCACGCGCAAAAGGGATCAAGCGAATTCCTGTTGCGCGGCTCCCTCTCCAAAAATCAAATCCACCATTCGAGCGGGCTCGAATCTTCTGGCCGGTGCGACGCAAATCCGGCACCGGCAGTGATGCTTGCGAGTACTCTACTCCGCGATTTCCACGAGTAAAGTGCAAAGTCGAAGAGGTACAAAGAAAGATTTGTTACGGAAGGGCGTTCGCCTTAGCGTGGGAGTCCATGTCCTATGGAAACCGAATTAAGGTGACCGTGAAAACCCCTAGTCCATTTTGCCGGAATGCTTTGGCATGGAAATCCGCCGCGGGGCAACGGCAAATCTGAGTACCCGGCATGGGTGTAGAAACCAGAGACAAAAAGCAAAAGGCCAGACCTTGTTGTGGTCTGGCCCTTCGGTTTTCTACAGCTTCGTTTTCTACAGTATCGCTTTTACAGTCTGCTTCGAATAGCGCCCGCCGTTAGAAGGTCAGCCGAAGTGCGAACTGTATCTGACGGTTGGTGCCGATGCCAACACCCTGGGCCACGGTACGGTTGATGACACCGAACGCTGTGCCAGCGGTGGTGGAGTTGAAGGCCTGTCCTGGCTGGAACGTAGCCCCCAGTGAGTTATTCAACTGAACCGGCGGGTTGGCAAAGTTGGCCTTGTTAAACAGGTTGAAAACCTCGGTGCGGAACTCCAGCGCCGAACTTTCGGTGAGGGGAAAGCGCTTGCCGAGGGTCATATCCACCTGATTGAAGGAAGGACCACGGATGGAGTTGCGCTCCAGGTTGCCGAACGTTCCAGGAGCCGGGGTGGCGAATGCAGCCGGGTTGATGATGCTAAGACCGCTGTTGTGCAGGTAGGGGTCCACGCCCGGAATCAGATCGGGGCGGCGCACGTTGCGGGTGCTGCCACCTCCGGGGGTGTTAATCAGGGCTGTGCAGGTCGCGCAAGGGCTGCCAACAATGGTGCCGTTGGTATTGTTGCGATACACAACATCCGGGCGGGTAATCTGCACCTGAAGCGGCAGGCCACTGCGGCCGCCGATGATGGTGCCAACCTCCCAGTTGCCGAGAAGCGCCTCTCCGATGGAGTTCAGGTTCGAACCCATTCTTTTGCCTTTACCGACCGGCAGGGCGTAGAGGGCGCTGACGTTGTAGGTGTGGCGAACATCGAAGTTGTTGTATCCGTTGTCGTAGTCGAAGTCGGAAAGAGCCACGGCGTTGTTGGCAGCCGTGCTGGCTTCGTTGGAGCCAGCGGTGTTGCCATAGCTCTTACCAAGGGTATAGGTGGCATTAAGTGTGAGGCCCCGGCTGAAGCGGCGGACCAGTGAGGTTTGCAGGGCGTTGTAGCTGTCGTGGCCTCCGCTGGTCTTGTAGTCGACTTCGGCAAATTGATTGAGCACGTTGTTTCCGCCGTTATCGATCGAAAACTGGCGGATGACCACGGCGGCGTTGGCCGGGTTGGTATTGGTTCGCACGGCGGTGATGCGGTTGGCAACGCTGCGCAGGAACAGGTTGCGCCCCTGCATGCCGACGTAGGATCCGGTCACAACCATTCCGTAAGGGAACTCATGCTGCACCCCGGCGGTGTACTGGTAAATGCGCTCTGGAACGCTGTAATCGTTGGAGTAAGCGCGGGGCTGATAGTTGGTGTTTTTAAGCGCAAAGTTGGTATTGAAGGTGCTGGCCGCGGTTGCGGTGTTGAACGGGAATGTCCCGCTCGTACTGGTTGTGATGCGGTCGCTTTCGATCGGCTGAATCTGGTCTTCAATCTGGCCCGGTCCGTTGTAAATGCCGAACCCACCGCGGAAGACCGTACGTCCGCTCCCGGGCGACCATGCTAGCGCCACGCGCGGCTGGAAGCTGGTCTTTGAGCTCTGGTAGAAGGCCGTATCGGGAGCCTTGAAGGTTCCGTTATCGATGTTGAAGATAACGTCCAGATTGCGGTCTTCGCGCAGAGGGGTGTAGTACTCATAACGCAACCCCAGGGTAAGCGTAAGATCGCGGCGGACGCGCCATTCATCCTGCGCGTAGCCGATGTAAAACTGCTCCTTGGCAAGCCGCTCTCCTGTCGCTCCGCCATTGAAAGGCGTGGGAGAGCTCAGATCGGCCACGTACTGTACGGTCGCGTTGTTGGAGAGGAATGCAGCCAGGTTCGAATAGGTATACGTGGTTCCACCCAGGCGGTCCGTATACAGCCGGAGCATTCTGGTCTCGCCTCCGAACTTGAAGCTGTGGCTTCCGCGAACCCAGCTGAGGCTGTCCACGAAAGAAATGCTGTAGGGGGTATAAGGTGCACCGCGTCCGTTGGTGGCGCTGTTGGCGCGCACCAGGCCACCGGGCACCGCGGTGCCGGAAGAGGAGCTCTGACCGGCGATGCCGTTATTGGCAACGCTGCCGGTGATGTTGAGTGTGATGGCGGAAAGATCGATTCCATTAACAGTTGGGGCAACGCCGTTGACCCGGGTAAGGGCGCCGTTGTATCCCACCTTGAACTCATTCAGGACAGTTGGGGTAAGGATACCCGACAAAGTGAATACGGCATTCTGTGGAACGGAGCGGATCACCGTGTGGCGCCCGGTCACGCCTTCAGGGGCATCGTTGTTGGCCTGATCGCGGAAGTAGCGGGTAAAGATGGACCACTTGTCGTTGATTTTGTAGTCAAAGCGAACGTTTCCGGAGTTTTCGTTGACGACGCTGTTCGACTGCAATTGCAGAATATCGAAGTTCGAGTCTTTGGATGCTCCCGCCAACACGACGGAACCGGGCCCGCGAAATGCGGCCAGGCAAATCGGTTGCACCGCAGCCACGGCGCCGGCGCAGGCCGACGCGCTGGGCACGGCTTCCACGGAGTTGAGACCGGAACGCACCCGGTACCCTTCATAGGCTCCAAAGAAGAACAACTTATTTTTGATGATTGCGCCGCCGAGTGAGGCGCCAAACTGGTTCTGACGAAGCTTGGACTTCTGTACACGGTCAAAATAATTGCTGGCATCGAGGGCGTCGTTACGCAGGTATTCGAAGACGGAACCGTGAAACTGATTCGAACCCGACTTGGTGACCACGGTGACCTGCCCGCCGGTGCCAGTGCCGTATTCCGCCGGGTAGTTGTTGGACTCTACCCGGAACTCCTGCACATTTTCGAGGCTTGACTGCAACCGGAAGGGGGATGCGATCTCGCCGTTCAGGTTGCCGGGAGAGGCGTCGATGATTCCCGTGCCCTCAATGCCGTCGTAGCGGATGGCGTTCTGTTCCACCGCGCGTCCGCTGAACCGGATGTCGCCAAAGGTTCCCGTGCCGCTGTTCACCGTGCCCGGGGCCTGCAGGTACAACTGCGAAAGCTGCCGTCCATTGATCGGAAGCTCGTTAAGCTCGCGCTGGTTCACGTTGGCGCCCACCCGCGCCGAGCTGGTGTCGACCGCCGGGGCGGTATCGACCACGGCGATTTCCGTCGATGCGCCGGCAACTTTCAGGCCGATGTCGCGCTTCAGCTCCTGTCCGACCGACAACTGAAAATCAGCGGACTCGACCGGCTGAAACTGGTTTGCCGAGGTCTTGATGGTATAGAACGAGGGCTTCATGGCCGTGAAAATGTACAGGCCTTCTTCGTTCGTCTTGGCGGTACGCTCTTCGGCGGTGCGCTGGTTGTGGATCACCACGGTGGCGCCGACAATGGCCGCGCCAGCATCGTCATGTACGTACCCCACTACGCGGCCCTGATCCATCTGGGCCCACGCGGAGGGGATTAGCGTCAAAACGCTGGCCATCACTACCACTAACGCCACTAACCTCGGAAAACGCTTGCTTACCATTATTTCTCCTTGATCGCCAGCTGCTGTGGCGATCGATTTTTGGGTGAATGAGCTCTTCACGGCTCTTCGTAGGAACAAAATTGCGATTGGGTTATCCAAATCTGGTTGCAGCTTAGGGTGGCTTTGTTAATGCAGCGTTACAGTCTGGTGAAAAGTGGGTTAAACCGGAGTCTTGCGGTGTATTTCGGGACGCGGGGGAAAAATAAAAATAGCCGTGGAAGGAAGCCCTGTGCCACCGGCGGGAAGCACAGGCACAACCCCGCGACTTTTCTCAACTATCTTGATTTTTTAATGCTCAGACCTCGAGTGCCTGAGCGAGTTCCCGGACAAACAATTCCGCATCGGTGACCAGGCCGAGGGCCTGAAAGGTTCCGCGGTCGGCAAGCTTGGTAACCACGGCCGGATTGATATCCACGGCCACGACCTTTACCGAGGCGGGCAGCAGGTTTCCGGTGGCGATGGAATGCAGCATGGTTGCGATCATAAGCGCCATTTCCGCGCCCTTGACGGATTCACGCATGCGCCGCTGGGCCTCTGCCATGTCCGTTATGACATCGGGGAGAGGACCATCGTCACGCACCGAACCGGCCAGAACAACATCGACGTTGTTCTTGATGCATTCATACATGATCCCTTCCTTGAGGATTCCGGCATCGACGGCAGCCCGCAGCGATCCCGCCCGGCGGATGGCATTGATGGCATACATATGGTGGCGGTGGCCACCCTCGACGGGCTGTCCGCTTTTTAAGGCCACGCCGAGCGAGGTTCCCATCAAGGCGCTTTCGACGTCGTGCGTGGCAATGGCGTTTCCGCCGAACAAGGCCTGAACGAATCCAGCCCGGATCATCCTTGCCAGATGCGGACCAGCGCCGCTGTGAACGATGGCCGGGCCGGCAACCACCACGATCTTGCCCTTGCGGGAGCGAATCTCGCGCATCTGCCGGGCGATTTCGTCGATCACCAGGCGCTTGGGACGCTCGGACGAGACATCGCTCCCCATGAACGAGAAGATTTCCCGCTCGCGGGAACGCTGGGGGGGCATTACTCGGATTCCCTCATGACCGACCACGATGGAATCGTTCTTACGAATCTCCGCCATGGGGACCATGCGCGCCCGCATCTGTTCGGGATTCACGACGATAGCGAGGTCCATCTCAGTACCCTCGACCGGGAGCCACCTTCCCTTCATGCGCACCTCGGTGGGCATGTGGGTGGTGGAGTAAAACTCGTCGGGAAGAGCGCCGTTGCAGGGCGCGGGCACCGTGCGGACATCGTTGGCGGAGACCATGACCGCGCCGTATTGCTGAAGCGCGGTGAGAATGCTGTCGAGATGCGAGTCGCTGGTGCCAGTTACCTTAAGACGCGCAAAGGTGGTCTCGTCCTTACGCCGTCCTACGTGGATCTCCTGCAGATCGAAAGACCCTCCCAAATCCATCACCGTGTCGAACACCTTGGGGAGAATCCAGGAGTCAATCAGGTGCCCTTCCAAAGTAATCTCTTCGCTGAATCCGCTCATAAGGTCTTCATTGTATCCGCAGAGGCTTTTTTTCGAAGCCACCGTGGCGGATGGGCGCCTGAGGCGGCCCTTTCCTTCCCTCGGCGTGCCCCCGCGAAATGCCCCGGCCGGGAGCGGGAGGACCGGCATTCGTGCAGTGTTTTCCCGCCCTTTGCCCACCCACGCTAAGGTTGATACTCTCCATTGATACTTTCTATTAGGGCTAATGCCGGGACACTCGCTATAGTCGTAAGATGTCGAGTGTTGCGTCAGGGACGACGATACCGGGAATGCTTTCGGGGTACGATCCGGGACAGTTCTACGACGAGATGTTCTCCCGCGTCGGCAAACCCCGGCCGCACTACCGGAAATTATTCGACATTCTGGCGGCCATGCCCGGGGCGGAGTTCGAAGAGCGCCGCGAAATCGCCGACCGCTCCTTTCTGCTTCAAGGCATTACCTTTACGGTATACAGCGATGGGCTCGGGACGGAGCGGCTTTTCCCCTTCGACCTCATGCCACGCATTCTGCCGCACTCGGAATGGTCGAAGATCGAGCGCGGACTTTCCCAGCGGGTAATCGCGCTTAACCTGTTCCTGCAGGATGTTTATGGGCGGCAGTTGATCTTCAAGGACCGCCGGGTTCCCCGCTCCCTGGTCTACTCCTGCAAGCACTTCCGCCGGGAGATGGTTGGGGTGGAGGTTCCGCGCGGCATTCACACCCATATTTGCGGAATCGATCTGGTTCGCGACTCGAAGACGGGCGACTTCATGGTGCTGGAGGACAACGTACGCACCCCCAGCGGCGTCTCCTATGTGCTTGAAAACCGTCTGGTTATGACCAGGACCTTCCCCGAGGCCTTTCAGGCATACGAGGTCCTGCCAATCAGCCATTATCCGGCGGAGCTGGTTCGCATTCTGCGCAGTCTTTCGCCGCGGCAGGGGGAAGAGATGCAGATGGCGCTGCTCACCCCGGGAACCCACAACAGCGCCTACTTCGAACACAGCTTCCTTGCGCAGCAGATGGGAATTGAGCTGGTCGAGGGACGCGACCTCGTGGTCGACAGCGATGTGGTCTATATGAAGACCATCCACGGACTGCAGCGGGTGGACGTCATCTACCGCCGGGTCGATGACGACTTTATCGACTCGCTGGTCTTCCGCTCCGATTCCCTGCTGGGCGTCCCAGGATTAATGAGCGCGTACCGCGCCGGCAATGTTGCCCTGGTCAATGCCGTGGGCAATGGAGTAGCCGACGATAAGGCGATCTACGCCTACGTTCCAGAGTTCATCCGCTATTACCTGGGCGAGGAGCCGGTGCTGCAGAATGTGGAAACCTATCTCTGCTCGCGGCCCGGCGACCGGGCCCATGTACTGGAGCATCTGCCGGAGCTGGTGGTGAAGGCCGTGGGCGAATCCGGCGGATACGGGATGTTGATCGGGCCGGCCTCCGACTCGGCCATGATCGAAAAATTCCGCCGCCAGTTGGTGGCCGATCCCCGGAACTATATTGCCCAGCCGGTGGTGGCGCTGTCGCGCGTTCCTTCTTAT
>DASZRZ010000323.1:0-1737 GCA_035548935.1 Terriglobales bacterium | reverse complement strand
GCCATTGGAGCCGCCATGATCGGATGGCACGGCGCAGCCATGCTCTGCTACGTCACTCCCAAGGAGCACCTCGGCCTTCCCAACGAAAAAGACGTGAAAGACGGCATCATCGCCTACAAGATCGCCGCCCACGCCGCCGACGTTGCCCGTGGACGCCCCGGCGCCCGCGACCGCGACGACGCCATCAGCTTTGCCCGCTACAAGTTCGACTGGGAAAAACAGTTCGCGCTCTCGCTCGATCCTGAAACGGCGCGCTCCATGCACGACGAGACCCTGCCCGACGACTACTACAAGGAAGCCTCATTCTGCTCCATGTGCGGCCCCAAGTTTTGCTCCATGAACTATTCGTCGAAGGTAGACGATTACAACCGCAAGGAGCATGGCATCGAGAAGAAAGACTATACGGAGCTGATGAACCGGCTGGTGGGCAGCAAGTAGAAAAAACTGGAAAGGAAGTTCCTCCCTTTCTATACCACGGGTAGATTACTTCCAATCCTTAAGAATCTGCGATGCCGCCAAACGTCCCGGCGATCCCATGATTCCGCCACCAGGGTGCGCCGCCGATCCGCACAGGTAAAGATTCTTCAATGGCGTGCGGTACTGTGCCCATCCCGGTACGGGCCGCATGAAGAACAACTGCTCCAGAGAAAGCTCTCCCTGGAAGATATTTCCTTCCGTCAATCCAAAGTCGCGTTCCAGATCAAGCGGCGTAACCACCTGCCGTCCCACAATAATGTTGCGGATGTTGGGCGCGTACTCAGCAAGGGTATCCAGCACGGCATCTCCCAGGGCTTCGCGCTTCTCGTCCCATGTTCCCTCGGCAAGATGGTAGGGAGCATATTGCACAAAGCACGACATCACATGCTTGCCGGCGGGAGCTACCGTGGGATCGCTGAGACTCGGGATCACGATGTCGAGATAAGGCCTGCGCGAAAAATTGCCATACTTGGCTTCATCATAAGCGCGCTCCATATATTCCATGCCGGGAGAGATGGAGATCGCTCCGCGAAGATGGGCGCCCGCTCCTGGAAGGCTGGTGAAATCAGGAAGCGCATCCAGCGCCAGATTGACCTTGGCCGAAGATCCGCGAAACTTATAGCGGCCAATCTGCTCCAGGAACTCCTGCGGCAGGTGGCCCGGTTCGATCATTCTGGAAAACGTAAGCCTCGGATCGACGCTGGAAGCAACCACCTTCGCGCGATACTCCTCACCCTCTTCGGTAACCACTCCCACCGCCCTGCCCTCACTAACAAGGATCTTCGCAATTCCCGAGCGGGTGTGAATCTCAGCGCCGCGTTCACGGGCGGCGGCGGCAATCGCCTCTGAGATAGCTCCGGTTCCGCCCCGCGCAAAGCCCCAGGCGCGGAACTCTCCGTCGATCTCCCCCATATAGTGATGCAGGAGCACGTAGGCCGTGCCCGGCGAGCGCACCCCCAGAAAGGTTCCAATGATCCCCGAAGCCGACAACGTGGCCCGGAGCACGTCGCTTTCAAACCAACGCTCTACAAAGTCAGCCACGCTCATGGTCAGCAGCCGTATCTGGCTGTTCCGGTCCTCACCGGCCAGCGAGCGGAAGCGGCGGCCCAGCGAAAGAAGTTTTAAAAGATCGCGGGGGCTGCGCGAGGCCGGATCGGGCGGAACCATGCCCAGGATGGGCTTTACGAACCGGCACATTCGCAGCATGGACCGGTTGAACTCATCGTAGGCATCGGCATCGCGCTGGGAGTGGCGGGCAAG
>DASZRZ010000322.1:0-10018 GCA_035548935.1 Terriglobales bacterium | reverse complement strand
GTACATGAGCACCATGGCTACAACGAATGTTGCAGTGGTGATAATTGCGCTGCCCACAAACTGAGCTTTCAATACTTGTGTGCCACCGCCGTAGAAAAGACCCTTGAGAGGGGCCGAGTTGTCGGGCGCCAGCACACCGGTCACGCCATATTTGCCGCAGGCGAAGAAGCCCAAAGAGAGCGTTCCCCATATGCCGCACAATCCATGGACGGGCACGGCACCGATGGGATCATCAATGCGTAGCCATTCCAGCAGTTCGACACCGGCATATACGACGACTCCGGCGATGCCTCCCAGAATGATCGACCCGGCCGGACTGACCCAGTAGCAAGGGCAGGTGATGGCCACCAGTCCGGCGAGGAAGCCATTGACGGTGAAGCTTACGTCCCATTTCTTGCTCGCCATGTAGGCCGCGAACATTGCGGTGAGGCCGCCCGCGCAAGCTGCCAGGGTTGTATTGGCGGCTACCCGCCCGATGCCTTCAAAGTCCATGGCGGAGAGAGTGCTGCCGGGATTGAACCCGTACCATCCGAACCAGAGCAGCAGTCCGCCGCTGGCAGCGATGGTGAGGTCGTGGGGCATCATCGGCCCGCCGCCATCCCGTTTGAAGGTGCGGCCCAACCGGGGTCCCAGCACAATGGAACCGGCCAGGGCGATGAATCCACCGATGGTATGCACCACAGTGGAGCCCGCGAAGTCATGGAAGCCCATTCCAAGGGAGGGAAGGAAGTGTCCCTCGCTGCCCATCAGAGCCAGGAACCCGTCAGGTCCCCACGCCCAGTGTCCTACGATGGGATAGATGAAGCCGGAAACACCCACGCTATAGAGCAGGTCGCCCACGAACCCGGTGCGGCCAATCATAGCGCCGGAGGTGATGGTGGAGCAGGTATCGGCGAAGGCAAACTGGAAGAGCCAGAAGGCCAGGAAAGCAACGCCGCTGCCCTCGTAAGTAGCTGGTATGTCTTTCAGGAAGAACCAGTGATATCCGATGAAGCCGTTGCCATGGCTGAACATGAAGGCAAAGCCGAAGGCGAAGAACAGCAAGCCGCAAAGACAGGTATCAACAATGCACTCCATCAGCACGTTGACCGTCTCGCGGGAGCGGCAGAAGCCAGCTTCCAGCATGGTGAAGCCGACCTGCATTCCAAACACGAGAAAGGCTGCGACGAGAGTCCAGACCGTATTGATAGGGTTGACGATATCGGCGGCCTTGACCTCGGGTGCGTCGGCGGCCAAAGCGGAGCCGAAGAAGAGGCCAGTAACCACCGTCATGACGAGCATCGTGATGGCGACACCCGCGACCTTTCCGGCCAGCAAGACCTTGCCATACCGGCGCCATTCCGGGTCGCGCAGGCGGGCGCCCAGCCGGGAGAACTTAGCAGATAACGATAACTTTTCCTTGGCTACGGTCATATGAATCTCTCCTGAGGGTTAGCGGTTCTCCATTCAAGCGAATCGCAGGTCGGGCCGAGCTGAATTATTTAAATTAAAAAAACCTGCTACGCCGTGAAGTTAACAAGCATGACCCGGAGAGACAATTATCCTTTGGTATAGATTTCGTCATAAGAGCGATAAACGGAAGCCCACGTGCTTATGAAATAGTAAGGAAACAATAAAGAAACTACGGAACCTTCGGCAGTGATACGGCAGTTTGCTGGATGTATGTTGAATGAAAGCAGGTTGAATTTCTCCGGTGCGAATTCGTATGGTTTTGTCAATACAGAAGAAAGCTTGCAAAGGATGGAGGCGATGCAAGCGCGACAGGTAACCCCTCATGGAAGAAGACTAACGATGCCGGGCATGCGCGGCAATTAGCAATAGGTATAGTTTGCTGAGTGGAGAGCGTGAGTTAAGTGCGGTGCCCTAGGTTGAGTTTTTCCGACATGCGCACCAGATCGGCGACGGAAGGGGCCTGCATTTTCTGCATCACGTGGCCGCGGTGAAATTTAATGCTGGCCTCGCTCAGGCAGAGTTTGTCCGCTATCTGCTTATTCATCAGTCCGGCAACAACCAGCTCGAAAACTTCGCCCTCCCTGGGCGTAAGAGACTCAAAGCGAGATTCCAGTACAGAGAGCTCGGCTTGATCTTCACGGCGTGCGCGATCCAAAGCCAGGGCCTGCTGAATCGCTGTGAGTAGTTCGTGTTTCCGGAAAGGCTTGGTTAAAAAGTCGACGGCTCCGGCCTTCAGCGCTCTGCGAGTCATCGCACTATCGCCCTGTGCCGTAATGAAAATGATGGGGATGCGAATTCCACCGTTGGCGAGCTTTTCCTGGAACTCTAGTCCGCTCATGCCGGGGAGCCGTACATCGAGGACCAGGCAGCTGGGCGAATTGTTGCGGCTCGCGCTGACGAACTCCTCGATGGACCCGAAGGCCTCCACGCGTTGACCCGTGAGGGTAAGCAGACTATGCAGCGCGGTGCGCACAGACTCATCGTCGTCGATGACGAAGACGGTTGCGCCATTCTCGGGCAGGCCGCTTTCAGGCAGGTTGTTTGTTGGCATGTCGCTATTTGGCAAGTCGTCATTTGGCAAATCCATATCAGTCGTGACCATGGGATTGCTCGATGGGAACAGTGAACTCGAATATGGCTCCACAGGCAGGCCCGGGAGCGGCGGACAAGCGGCCACCGTGAGATTCCACAATGGACCGGCTGATGGAGAGGCCCATGCCCATGCCGCGCGACTTTGTGGTGAAGAAGGGATCGAATACCCGCTCGGCAGTGTTTGCATTCAGGCCGATCCCGTTGTCCTCCACCCGGATTACGATTTCCGCATTCGGCGTGGTGCTGGAGCTGATGAAAAGCTGCCTTGAGCGCTGCGTAACTGTCGAAGTTGCGTCGATCGCATTCACAACCAGGTTCAGCAGAACCTGTTGCAGTTGGACGCGGTCTCCCGTGACCTTCGGCAGGCTGGCCCCGAGGCTTGTGTGGATGGAAACGCGCTGCTGGACCGCTTCGTCCCGCAGAAAAGTTACCAGCTCTCCGATGACCTCGTTCATATCAAACCGGTCTCGGGCAGGGGTTTCTTTCTGAAATAGTGCACGGATGCGGCTAAGAACCAGCCCGGCGCGGGTGCCATCCTCGATGATCCGCTCCACTGACCTCCGGGCAAGCGCAAGATTCGGCGGGTCAGCGGAGAGGCAATCGAGGCAAGTGTCGCCATTAATGACCACCGCCGTAAGAGGCTGTGTAATCTCATGGGCGATGGAACTGGTCAGTTCGCCCATGGTGAGAGCGCGCGAGAGATGCGCCAGCTCAGCCTGTGTCTTGCGCAGCTCAGTATTGGAAGTCTGGAGTTCGGCTGTGCGCTCCTTTACCCGGATTTCCAGTTGATCCCGCGTTTCCCGCAATGCAATTTCGCTCTTCTTTAGGGTGGCGCTGGCCCAGTTGGCCGCCAGGCCAGAAACAATAAACGCGGCGCAATACATGATTCCGGGAGCAGTGATGGCAAGCGTGTCCAGTGGAGGAATGAAGAAATAATTCACGGCGACGATGGAGATGATTACGGCGAATATTCCGGGGAATGCCCCTCCGAACCAGGCGCTGGCCATTACGGCAGCGAAAAAGAGCAGGAGAAATGGATAGGGGAAAAGGCGTTGAAGAAGTTTTTCCGCCAGTAGCGCCGTGCCCACGAAGGCCAGAGCCATCCCGTAGCGCCACACGAAGGAACCCTTCAGCTCCTGGTGCATGTTGGGGAGCTTCAGGATTACTCGGGTCAAAAACGGGTGTTGCTGTAAATAATTCGAGCTTGTCCAGAGTTTGCTCGGGAGTGTCCCCTCCGCCGTATCGGGGACCGGGGCCGGAATGGGAGGAGCCGACCGAAGCTCCTGCAACATAGCGTTTTACCTGCGCAGCCTGGAATGGGCTAAGGCCGCTTGAGCCTAAATCGTAGCAATAACATGCTAATCGGGGTTCCCGGGCGAGTCCAATGCATAGTTTTTGTGGCAGTTATAAAAGTTCCTGGGGTGCTGCCGCGCCGGGGAATCGAAGGAGCCTTGGTGGAATGCGTCTATATTAGTGATACCAAATATTGATAGCCCGATATTATCGTTACCCCCGATTCTTGATACCCAGGAATCGAGTTCCTGAATGGAGTCTTCCATGTTCCGACGACCGGCAATCTTTTCTGCAGGACTTCTGTTATGCGCGGCGGCGCTCTTTTCGCTGGCGCCGATTTCGGGAGGTTCGATCTTCCACACGCTGGCCGCGCTGGCGAAAAGCGCTCCGGCTGCCTCCTCGGAAGCGGGGAAGTCCTTCGACTTGAGCGCGATCGATCGCAGTGCCGATCCCTGCAATGACTTCTACCAGTTCGCCTGCGGGCAGTGGATGAAAAACAATCCCATTCCTTCCGACCAGGCGCGCTGGGGCCGGTTCAACGAACTGGTGGAGCGAAACCGGTTGATCCTGCGGCAGATTCTGGAAGAAGCCGCGGCCAATCCAAGGCGTTCGGCGGTGTATCAGAAAATTGGCGACTACTACGGCTCGTGCATGGACGAGGACGCGATTGAGAAAAAAGGGCTCGCCGCCCTCAAGCCCCGGCTCGACAAGATTGCAGCGATCAAATCCAGGGACGAGGTTCCCATGGTGCTGGCCGCGTTGCACCGTGAGGGCGCCCATGCGCTCTTCGATATGGGCGCGGATCAGGACTTCAAAGACGCCACCCAGATCATTGCCATTGTGGATCAGGGTGGGCTGGGCATGCCCGACCGGGATTACTACCTCAAAGAGGATGCCCGGTCCGTGGCTTTGCGCCAGGGATACCTGAAGCATGTCCAGAGCGTGTTCGGGCTGATGGGCGAAGCTCCTCAGCAGGCCAGTGCCGATGCAGACGCGGTGATGAAGATCGAAACCGCGCTGGCGCGCGATTCCATGGACCGGGTGAAGCGCCGCGAGCCGCAGAACGTGTACCACAAAATGTCCGCGCAGGAGCTCGGGCAGCTCACACCCGCATTTGCCTGGAGCCGCTACTTTGTGGAAACGGGCGTGCCAGCAGTTTCGTCGCTGAATGTCACGGTTCCGGAGTTTTTCCGGGGAATGAATCAGCTATTGCAAACGACGGAGTTGGAAAGTCTCAAGAGTTATCTGCGCTGGCAGACCGTGCACGCGGCCGTAGCCATGCTCCCCAAAGCTTTCGTGGATCAGGATTTCGCTTTTTACGGCAAGCAGTTGACCGGACAGCAGGAGATTCAGGCGCGCTGGAAGCGTTGCGTGCGCTACACCGATGGCGATCTGGGCGAGGCGCTGGGCCAGTCCTATGTGGAGCTCACCTTTGGCTCAGAGGGAAAAGAGCGCATGCTGACCATGGTGAGCGCGCTGGAGAAGGCGCTGCAATCGGACATCGGACAACTGGACTGGATGACCGAAGCCACGAAGAAAGAGGCGCTGGTAAAGCTGCATGCCATGGCGGGAAAGATCGGTTATCCCAACCAGTGGCGGGACTATTCGAAGCTTGAGATTGTCCGCGGAGACGCGCTGGGCAATTCCCTGCGGGCCAATGCCTTTGAGTTCCAGCGGCAGTTAAACAAAATAGGCAAACCGGTGGACCGCCAGGAGTGGCTGATGTCCCCACCGACGGTGAACGCGTATTACAACGCGCAGATGAACGATATCAATTTTCCCGCCGGAATATTGCAGCCGCCATTCTTTTCCCGCGATGCCGATGATGCCGTCAACTACGGCGGAATCGGAGCGGTGATTGGCCATGAAATGACGCATGGGTTCGACGACGAAGGCAGTCAGTTCGACGAGAAGGGAAATCTGCGGAACTGGTGGAACGAGAAAGACGCGCGTGAATTCAAGGAGCGTACGCAGTGCATCGCCAAAGAGTATGCGGGCTTCCAGCCGGTGCCTGGTGTGAACCTGAACGGCCAGCTTACCCTGGGAGAAAACACTGCCGATAACGGCGGCGTGAGAATCGCCCTGATGGCCCTGCTGGAGACGTTGCAGGGCAAAGACCCCGTTGCGGTGGATGGATTCACGCCGGAGCAAAGACTGTTTCTCGGCTTCGGACAGATATGGTGCGAAAACCAGACCGAGCAATCGCTGCGTCTGCGCACCCAGACCGACCCGCATTCCCCCGGGCGCTTCCGCGCCAACGGCGTAGTGCGGAACATGCCGGAGTTCCAGAAGGCATTCAACTGCAAGCCGGGATCGGCAATGGCTCCGGACCAGCGTTGCCGGGTGTGGTAGGGCGCACCCGGTCCGCCTTCTGGCGAATCCATCTTCTGGCGAATCCATAAGGAATAGCCGCAATGGCTAGTAAGCATGGCGATTGATCCCCGGAAGCCGGCTGATAGGCTTTTCTCCTCCGAAATCAGCTGCTTAAGGCGGAAGGTCTATGCCGAAGTCCACCGTGCTTGCCGGTTTATTGGTTGGCGTTTTGCTCTCATCCCTCCCGGTCTTGGCCCAGTCGTATACCATTCGCGACCTCGGAACGCTGGGGGGCAGCAGCAGCTCTGGCACCAGCATCAACAGCGCCGGAAAGGTGGCTGGCTCTTCCTCCCTGCCGGGCGATTCGGCGACGCATGCGTTTCTCTTTGACGGAACCATGCGCGATCTGGGCACCCTGGGTGGATTCGCGGCTTCCGCAGCCGGCATCAGCAACAGCGGAATTGTGACCGGTTCCTCCCTCCTGCCGCAGAACCTGGCCTCACACGCATTTCTTTTTGACGGAACGCTGCGTGACCTGGGCACGCTGGGCGGAGCACTCAGCTCGGGAAACGGCGTCAATGAGAGCGGCGCGGTCACCGGCTCCTCGCAGCTGGTGGACAATCTGGTATCGCACGCGTTTCTCTATGACGGCTCCATGCATGACCTGGGTACGCTCGGCGGATCGCTCAGCGCCGGAAACGGCATTAACAAGGCTGGACAGATCACTGGTACGGCTTCGCTTGCAGGCAACTCTGCCTCGCACGCATTTCTTTTTGACGGAACCATGCACGACCTGGGCACGCTGGGTGGAACCACCAGCACAGGCAACAGCATCAATGACTCCGGACGGATTACCGGCCACTCCACGCTTGCGGGCAACGCCGCCTATCACGCCTTTGTGTATGACGGAACCATGCGCGATCTGGGCACGTTGGGAGGCTTGTTCAGCTCCGGCGCCAGCATCAACAATAAAGGACAGATCGCAGGCTACTCGCAGCTGCCCGGCAATCAGGTGACCCACGCCTTTGTGTACGACGGAACCATGCAGGACCTGAACAAGCTGATCGACTCCTCCTCAAAGTGGGAGCTGGTCTATGCCTTCGGAATCAACGATGCCGGACAGATTACCGGCGACGGCTACATCAATGGCGAAAAACATGCCTTCCTGCTGACCCCGCTGGTTTGCGGTCTCGATGTAACCAAGACATCCACACCCGATGCGACCCCGGGATTTGTGACCTATCTGTTTAAGGTCAGCAATCGCGGCACTTCGGTGAGTAATCTCACGGGCATCGACACCCAGTTGGGGACCATCTTCCCGTCGCAGCCGCTTGCCGCGGGAGCGACCATACAGAAATCGATTCGCACGCTGGAAGCCGGTACCAGCACCGACGGGTTTACCGTCTCCGCTCAACTGGATAATTCGAAAACGGTGTGTACCAATGCGGTGGCCGCGCCTCCGGTTACCACGCCTCCACCGCCCACGACGGGGTTCTTTGATCAGGCAATTATCGTAGGACCAGTCCCACCCATAACCCCAACTCCACCTGCGCCGCCGGTGGTTACCCCGCCAACGCCGCCACCACCTTCCAACGGCTTCTTCGATCAGGCGATCATCGTAGGAGTTCCACCCGTAACCCCGGCTCCGCCTGCACCGCCAGTGGTTACGCCAACCCCACCACCGCCTTCTAACGGATTCTTCGATCAGGTTATAAGGGTGCAATAAAGCCGGGTGGGGTGAAGATACGCGTGGAGTGAACCGAAGAGAGGGTTAAGCGTTTGAGCGTGCGCCGTCCGCCTGCTCGTGCGCGTGGTAGGACGAGCGCACCAGCGGGCCGGATTCAACGTGCCGGAAGCCCATCTTCAGGGCTTCATCCTTCAGAAACTGAAACTCGTCAGGATGATAGAAGCGGGCGATGGGCAGGTGATCCTTGGAGGGCCGCAGATACTGGCCTACGCTGAGGATATCCACCTTGCGCTCGGCAAGGTCGCGGAACACGGATAGCAACTCTTCGGTGGTTTCGCCCAGACCCACCATGAGTCCGGTTTTGGTCACAGCGCCTGATTTCTTGGCATTGTCCAGCAGCCGGAGGGTGCGCTGGTAGCGAGCCCCGGAGCGGGCGGCGCGATAGAGGCGCGGCACGGTCTCCGTGTTGTGATTCAGAATTTCAGGACCGGCATCCAGCACGATGCGCAGGCACTCGTCATTACCCTGGAAGTCGGGAATCAGCACTTCCACGTTGCAGCCGGGCACGGAAGCGTGAATTTCGCGGATGGTCTGGGCGAAGATGCGGGCTCCGCCAAGGTTGTCGTCGTCGCGATTCACGCTGGTAATGACCGCGTGCTTGAGTCCCAGAATACGGACAGCTTCTGCGACCCGGCCCGGTTCGTCATAGTCGATGGCCTGGGGCGCGCCCTTGGGCACGGCGCAGAAGCCACAGCGCCGGGTACAGATTTCCCCCAACAGCATGAAGGTGGCGGTGCGGTGGTTCCAGCACTCTCCGATGTTGGGGCACTGGGCCGATTCGCAGACGGTATGCAGCCCCAGGGAGCGTGCCAGCCGCTTCAGATCGTGGAAACCCTCGCCCATGGGCGCGCGCGCCTTCAGCCACTCGGGCTTTGGAGCCCGCGGAGGGTTGATCTGAATCTGAACGAGTTCGGGGGTCGTGGCCATCGGAACCGTATAGTTTACGCGGTTTTGCGGGTGGAGACCAGCCGGGCCCAGGTGACCGTGGTCATTCGCCGTGGATCGTCTAAAGGGTGTGGAGATAGGCGAGCAGCTCCTGCAATTGCTGTTCAGTGAGCGCCCCGCGGAAAGAGGGCATTTTGGCCTTGCCCCAGGTGATGACCTCCACCACGCGCTCGTCATTGGCAGGCGTGCCGCTGGGCAGGGCAGGCTTGCGGAAGAGCTTTTTCAGGCCCGGACCCTGCCATCCCCAGGAGCTGTAGGGATCATGGCAGACGGCGCATTGACGTTCGAAGACGCGGCGTCCCAGGGCCTGTTGGGGATTCAGCCCCAGCTCCTCGTCGCTGCGGCGTCTTTCCCAGCCACACGAGGCCAGAAGAAAAATTGCAATGAATGTCAGCAGCGGAAGCAGGCGTCGCAGGCAGCCACCTCTATGAAAAAGAATTGAGTAATCAAAGTCACGCGCGAGGCGTGTGCTCCCGTCTGGACGGCAGAGGCCAGCCGGAAGCAAATGCTCATCAGAAATAACAATACTACGCAGCCATGGTGGTTTTCGGAAACGCGTGCGGGAAGCCTTACTTGCGGCGGCCAGAGGGAATGCGGTCGTCCACGATCCCGGAGAGGATGCGGTCAACCGCCTGAATCGCGCTGTGGCTGCCCATGTTGTGATTGTTGGCCATGATGGAGAAGGCGATGCGCTGGCCGGAGAGTGTAGTGGCGTATCCCGAGAGTGCGTTGATGTGTCCCAGCATGCCGGTCTTGGCAAAGACGCGGCCCTCAAGGGGAGTGCCGCGAAAGCGGACGGCAAGGGTTCCATCCACGCCGGCCACGGGAAGAGTATGGCGGAAGGTTTCGCTCCATGCCTGGTGGTCGATGTAGGTAAGCAGCTTCACCACTGCCGCGGGCGTGACGAGGTTCTGGCGCGAAAGCCCGGAGCCGTCGAGAAATACGAACTCTTCGGGAGCGATTCCGGCTGAGGTCAGGAAGTCTTTCAGCACCCCGGACCCCGACTGGATGCTGCCGCCGGAACCTTTTTCATGCCCCAGCAGGCGAAGCATGATCTCCGCGTGGAGGTTCAGGCTCTCCTTGTTAATGATGGTCAGATCCTCCGCGAGGGGATGCGATTCATGGGTCGCAAGAACCATGAAAGGCAATGGAGCATGAGCGCTGGCGTCGCCGCCT
>DASZRZ010000321.1:0-1655 GCA_035548935.1 Terriglobales bacterium | reverse complement strand
AATGGTGAAGACGTATTCGTGCACTTCTCGGCGATCCAAGCCCAAGGGTATAGAAGCCTGGACGAGGGCGCCAAGGTGGAATTCGAAGTAACGCGCGGTCCTAAAGGGCTGCAGGCGGCCAACGTCACGGTGGCCTAGAGCGAAGGCGGGGAGGCCGCGCCGGTAACCCGGGCGTGCTGGCGACGGCCTCCGCAACGGCAAATTCTGGAGGTGTATGAGCAAGGAAGACAGCATCGAAGTAACCGGAACGGTATTAGAGAAGTTTCCCAGCGGATTGTTCAGTGTCCAACTCGAACATGATCGTGTCGTGTTGGCCCATCTGGCCGGACGGCTGCGTCGCAATCGGATTCGCGTCCTCGCTGGCGACAAGGTCACGTTGGAGCTTTCCCCCTACGATCTCACCAAGGGCAGAATCACATTCCGGCATCGCTAAGAGCCGCCGGTTTTTCCAATCCCCGCCATCTGCCCTGGCTCAACTCTTCGGGCATTCGACATTTTAGGAGTCGCTATGTGCCCTGTGTAATGCGGCCGCCTGAAGCGCTCATCCCTACCGGTCGCGAGTGTGGAACAATACATACAAGCGGAGTTTTGCCGTGATAAGAGTGGGGGTTGAATTTCGAAAACGGACCTGCCCGCCCACTTGCGACCACAGAGAGGGGAGACGATGAGGGATAGCAGCACTTCCCGGAATAGAAGAACTGGTAAAGGCAAAGCGACGGGAGCCACTATAATGAACGCGGAGGGTTCCGTGGAACGGGGCAAGAATACTCAGTCCGTCACCAAATCGCGGAAGCAATCGGGCGATCTGTCCGAGAATCTGACCGCGGTCCTCTCGCAAAAAGTGGTCGGTCAGCCGGCCGCCACGCGGGTAATCGTTCCATACATCCAGATGTATCAGGCCGGCCTCGCTCCGGAAGGCCGTCCGGTCGGTGTGTTCCTGCTGCTAGGGCCGACCGGCACGGGCAAAACCAAGACCGTCGAAGCGCTGGCTGAAGTGCTGCACGGCAGCGAAAAAAATCTGCTCAAGGTCGATTGCGGCGAGTTCCAGATGGAACACGAAGTCGCCAAGCTGATCGGAGCGCCTCCCGGCTACCTGGGCCATCGGGAGACTCAGCCCATGCTGACCCAGCAGAAGCTCAACTCGGTAACCAGCGAGAAGTGCAACCTGTCGCTGGTTCTCTTCGATGAGATCGAGAAGGCAGCACCCTCCCTCACGCGCCTGCTGCTGGGCGTGCTCGACAAGGGTATCCTGCGGCTGGGCGACAACACCATCGTCAACTTCGAAAAAAGCCTCGTTTTCCTGACCAGCAATCTTGGCGCCCGCGAGATGATGCGCGAGATCAACCCGGAGTTCGGGTTTCAGTCGGCGCGGCAGGCGGAGCGCGCCGACCTCACCAGCAAGCTTCAGAACATCGCGCTGGTGGCGGTGCGCAAGCGCTTCTCGCCGGAGTTCATCAATCGCATCGACTGCGTCATCACCTACCAGCCGCTGACGGCCGAATCGCTGGCGGCCATTCTGGACAAGCAGATTACCGATCTGCAGAACCACGTCAATACGCGCCTTGGCGCACGCTCGTTCACGCTGGAAGTTCCCTTTGAGGCGCGTCAGTTTCTGCTTCAGAAGGGAACCAGCGCGGAGTATGGTGCGCGCGAGT
>DASZRZ010000320.1:0-5632 GCA_035548935.1 Terriglobales bacterium | reverse complement strand
CGGCAAAGTGAAATTCTACGAGCGCAATATACGCGCCGATGTTTTCTTGCCAAAGGGCGAGTATGCTGCCGGGGAACTGCTGGAGCGAATCCGCCTGCTTCTTATCAGAAAACGCGGTCCCAGGGGCAATCAACAGGCGCGGAGTCCTCAGAGTAGCGCCCAGGCCACCCCACCCATTCAAATAGGAGCGGCGTAGAGCAGGCCCTAACCGCTGGCCTGACCCTGCGGGCTTCACCCGGGCTTTGCCGTCGGCCCTACCGAGGGTTTGCCAGGGCCTTGGTGTAAGATCAAACCTTTGATGGCTCCTATTATTCGAGTTGAGAACCTGCGCAAGGTTTACCGCGTTGGAAAGGTTGATGTCCCGGCATTGCAGGGGGTTTCCCTTTCTGTGGAGGCGGGTGAGTTCCTGGCCATTGTTGGTCCTTCCGGCAGCGGCAAGTCCACGCTTTTCTACATCCTGGGCGGCCTGGCCAGGGCCGATGCAGGGCATGTATTCATCGATGGGGCCGACTTTTCCGGCCTTTCCGACGCGCAACGCACCCGGCTTCGCAAGACCAAGATTGGATTCGTATTCCAGAAGTTCAACCTGCTGCCAACCCTCAGCGCCCGCATGAATATCGAAATGGCGCAGAATATTGCAGGCCGCAATGGAATGGATCACGGTTACCTCACCAAGCTGCTGCGGTTGCTGGGAATCGAACATCGCCTCGATCACCGGCCCTCCGAACTCTCCGGCGGCGAGCAGCAAAGGGTGGCGCTGGCGAGGGCCCTGATCAACAAGCCTGCCATCCTGCTGGCGGACGAACCCACCGGCAATCTTGACACTAAAACCTCAGACGCGGTGTTGGCGCTTCTCCGGCAAACCAACAAGGAACTGGGGCAGACAGTGCTGATGATCACCCACAATCCCGAAGCCGCCGCCTATGCGGACCGGCAGATTCACATGCGGGATGGCCAGATTGTCGACGCCTGATCCTGACAATCTCAGCCAGCAATCTCAGTAGCAGGATTCCGGCAACCAACTTCCAATTTTTATCTCAGGGTTTGCCGTGGGGCGCCTGGCGCAGTTGGTAAGCCTTCGAGTAGGCTTCATCCGCCTCACGCCTCATTCCCTTGGCTTCATAGGCATTGGAGAGCGCCATATAAAGCTCGACGGAATCCGGCGTGAGTGAAATGGCCTTCGAAAAATTCTTTATGGCTTCGTCGTACTGCCGCAGTTGCATGTTGGAAAGGCCAAGAGCGTACTGAACCCCCGGGACATCGGGGCGCAGCGCGGCGGAGCGCTTCAGGGCATCCACGGCTTCGCTGGTATGACCCGCGTCATTCTGCAAGGCACCCAGCTCAAAGAAAAGTTCCGGATCTTCCGGATGGCGTTGGACCGCTTGGTTCAGCAGCTTGATAGCAGCCTCGGCGCGCTGGGTCCCCGCAAAGATCGCCGCCAGCTTCTTGGTTGCCGAAAGGCTCGAAGGATCGTCCACCAATGCCTGCTGGTATTCGCTTTCGGCTTTCAATGGCTGGTTGGAAACCAAATAGGTATCGGCCAGTGCCTCATGCGCGGGGGCGTAATGTGCGTCGATTCGGAGCGCCTCTTCCAGCGCCCGCTGCGCCGCGGGCAAGTCTCTTCGGGTAAGAGCCATCCGGGCGCGGTTAACGCGAATGGCAGGAGCCCTGGAGTGCCGCAGCTCAAAGGCCGCTCCGGTCAGCAGCACCGCGGTGAAGGAAAATGCCAGCAATGCCGTGGAAGCGTGGCGAGGTTCCGGCCCATGGCCAAAGGTGCGGCTGAGGGCAGCGCCCAGCAGCAGCCCGCAAACCAGTCCGCCAACATGGGCAGCATTATCGATTCCGGGATAAAGCATCCCGAACATAAGGTTGTAGCCAGCAAATGCCACAAGGCTGCGTAACATGGTGCGCAGAACCGCTGGAGGGAGGGGCAGATTTCCCAGCTTGAATGTCGCAATCAGGGCTCCGGCGAGGCCGAAGATCGCGCCGGAAGCTCCAGCGCTCACAATCCCAGGATGCCGCCATATGCTGGCAAGACTGCCCGCCACTCCTGCCAGCAAATACAGGCCGGTATAGACCCACGGACCGTAAAGCTCTTCTCCCAGGCTGCCCAGGCTCCACAGGCACCACATATTCAATGCCAGGTGCAACAACCCGATATGGACAAAGGTTGAAGTAAGAAGCCGCCACCACTGAAGGTCGATTGTGAGCGGGCCCGAGTTGGCTCCCCAGCGCACCAACTGCTCGCCTTGCGGCGAAAATGCGGACACGCCGGAAAAGACCATGGCAACAAACACCAGCACGTTGAGAGCAATCAACACGCAGGTGGCTGTTCGGGCTGGGGGGCCGGCAAGACCGGAGTTCAACTCTTCGGCGGGGATCCCGCCGCCATCGGTGGCAGCAGGGGCAAACTCCTCCCTCGGCATCGCCGGTTGAGCAGGATCGGAGGTGGGACCGGGCTGGATCCAGGAAAACATCAGAGATTTGAGCTATGAAGTTGAGCTACGAAAACTCAGCGATGCTACCACAGTGAGCCCGCACTCCGCGGATTACGCGGGTTCAGTCGAGCGGACGGTCAGAACCGGACAGGTAGCCTGGGTGACAACCTCATAGGCGGTGGCCCACTTGAAACGGCGGGCAAAGCCGGCCGGCTGGCGAACCCCCAGGACGATAAGATCCGTTTTGCTTTGCGCCGCCACTCGCAGGATATTCTCCGCCGATGGCCCGAATGCCACGGAAAATTCCGGAGGGCAGCTGAGGCTGTTCTCCCCGGGCAGCAGGCTGCGCAGACGCGCCTCACAGGAGGCAGCGAGGTCGGCACGCTCTTTTTCCGACGCGGGACTCTCGATGACGACATGAAGAAGCTTGAGGCAGGCATTCTGCCGTTCGGCAAGGGCAAGCGCATAGCCCCCCGCCTTCAGGGAGTGGGAACTGAATCCCGTGCAGAACAAAATGTGTTGAAGAGCAGGAGGCGGCTCAGGAACGGTGTTGGAGCCCACCAGCAAAACGGGGCAGGGCGCCTGCCGGAAAATGGTTTCCGCGGTGGATCCGAGAAGAAGTTTGGTGATGCCGGTGCGGGCATGCGCTCCGGTGACAATCAGATCGATGCCGAGTTCGTCGATCTTGCGCGAGATAACCTCCCATGTATCTCCCGCCTCGACCAGCAGCCGGTTATCGATACCATCGAACTGCCCCGCGATAAACTGATCTGTCATATACCGCTGGGCCTCCCGCCAGGCGTCCTCAAGTCCTCTCTGGTCGGATGGCCGGACGACGTTCAGCAGATAAAGCTTGGCATCGTAGCGCCGGGCAATAACGGTGGCGCGCTGGAGTGCGATCTGCGAGACAGCCCCGAAGTCGGTGGCGAGCAGAATGTTTTTAAGGGAAACCGGGGCGGACTGGATCGTCATTGCATTTTCTGCTGTCATGATGGGGGATACCGTACGGCAAGCCCATCAACATAACATCCATAGGGTGAGGACTCAAGCGGCAGCAGTAGAATGAAATCAGGCACCATCAGCCATGGCTGGCCCCACGCAAAATCGCACCGGAAAACCAAAGGTTGTCATTATTGGTGGCGGCTTTGGAGGACTTTCAGCGGCAAGACCGCTGGCGGATGCGCCCGTGGATGTAACTCTCATCGATCGTAAAAACCATCACACCTTTCAGCCCCTGCTGTACCAGGTGGCCACGGCGGGACTTTCTCCCGGGGAAATTGCCGCGCCGATTCGCGGAATTATCGGGAAGCACAGCAGTGTCGAAGTGCTGTTGGGCGAGGTGAAGGACTTCGACCTGGAGCAGCGCCGGGTGAAGATGGGCGACTTCGATCTGCCCTATGACTACCTGATTGTTGCCGCTGGCGCTACGCATTCTTACTTCGGACACGACGACTGGTCGGTACTCGCTCCCGGACTGAAAACAATCGAGGACGCCCTGGAAATCCGCCGCCGGGTTCTATTGGCGTTCGAGGTTGCGGAGCGCCAGGTTGCCGCCCATGGGCGTCATGATCCGATCCAGTTTGTCGTGGTGGGTGGCGGACCCACCGGGGTAGAGCTGGCGGGAACTTTGGCGGAGATCGCCTACCACTCCCTGACCAAGGACTTCCGGTCCATCGACCTGAAGACCACGCGAGTTCTTCTGGTGGAGGGCTCGCCCAATGTTCTTCCCAGCTACCCGCACGATTTGTCGCGCAGCGCCGAGGAACAGCTGCGGCGGCTGGGGGTTGAGGTACGGACTTCCTCCACTGTGAAATCCGTGGAACCGGGAAGGGTCAAAATCGGCGAAGAGTACTTTCCGGCAACGGTTACCCTGTGGGCCGCCGGAGTCGCGGCCTCGCCCCTGGGCAAACGCCTCGGAACGCCAACCGACAAAGCCGGAAGGGTGGTGGTCGGGCCGGACCTCACGTTGCCCGGTCATCCGGAAGTTTTTGTGCTGGGCGACCTCTCCAGCTTCTCTCATACCGCCAGCGGCAAGCCCCTCCCGGGCGTGGCTCCCGTTGCCATGCAGCAGGGAAGGTTCGTGGCCGACTGCATCCAGTGGGATTTAAGAGGGCAAAGCCGCGAAAGCTTCCGCTACCGGGATCATGGAACCATGGCCACCATAGGCCGGGCCGCCGCCGTGGCTGATTTTGGAAGAATCCGCTTCTCCGGCCTGCCAGCATGGCTGACCTGGCTGTTCGTTCACATCATGTTTCTCGTGGGCTTCCGGAACCGGATATTGGTCCTGATCGAGTGGGCCTGGGCCTATGTTTCCTACCAGCGCTCCGCGCGATTGATCACCGGAAGCACGGAATTGCCGGGATGGAATGGCGGCCTGCCAGAGAATAACCCTCCCCCTGCCTCCGGAAAGGCCTCTGGTTAACAGAAGATTCACACATATCGATTTTTTGAGGTCCCAGCTTCTGTTTTTTGTGCTTGACCAATTACGGCGTGTCGGAATATTGATATAAGAGATGAGCAGAAGGCTACAACTGTTTGTCACGATTGCGCTCCTGTTGTGCGTAATCCTGACGGTGTTTTCGCCGGCATTCGGTCACCCGGCCCCAACAGTGCGTGCCAAGCGCTTCTCCAATTCCATTCTTCTGGCAATCGCTCTTTCCGCTACTGCAGCTGCGGGCTTTGTGCTGGCGGAATCAAATTCTCCGCGGGCAGCGCTGCAAACTCGCGCTCTGTTGGGATCCGCCGACGTAATCAGTTTAACTTCCGCCCGCCTCTGCTAGAGCTTCCCCAAAATTTCAAAGGCTTTTCAGGTTCTCCTGCCCCTCCAGGCAGGAGCAGTTTTTCCCGCGACTCTCCTCGGGGGAAACTTTTTAAGCCGCGGGCGGCTCTCTTCCCATAACATTTTCCGAGCCGCCCGTTTTTTTGGCCACGATAGGGCCTTTAAAACCGCGGAATTACCTCCCGGAGCATGCCTGGAGACTTGCAACATACACTACAAAATTTCCGAGAGGAACCACAAGCGGACACGTTTTCTCCTGACACTCAGCGCGCCAGAAATTCCTGGCTGCTCGCATGGACCTTGCGTGTAGGATCAATAGGTTTGGCAGGTCATCTAGACTATTCAGCGCGCTGCTGAATCATTCTTGTGGATCCTCGCGGCAGACAACGGAAACAGACGGAAACCAGAACAGGCG